>JBKBSR010000478.1:0-1795 GCA_046291055.1 Roseococcus sp. | reverse complement strand
TCGACGAAGCGCAGGAAGCCGTCGCGCGACTGCTGGCGCGTGGCGTGGTGGCGCGCGTAGTGGAAGCCCAGATGCAGGCGGAACTGGTTGTTGCCCGAGGCCTCGTGCAGCGGGCGGTGGCGCCGCTCGAAGACGGTGACCGAGAAGCCCAGCGAGGCGAGGGAGGAGGCGATGTGGCAGCCATACCAGCCCGCCCCGATGACGGCGACGCGAAAGGGCATCAGCCGCCCGTCCAGTAGCCGCGATGCGGCAGGGCGCCCTCCTCCTCGAGCAGCGGGCCCAGCACCTCCACCGGCTCGGCCGCCGTCTCCAGCACGGCGCGGCAGGAGAGCGAGAGGCCGGCGGTGGCGGGGCTCGCGTTGCGCAGATGCAGGATGGCGCCGGCCGAGAGCCCGTACACCGCGCGCCCGAGCCCGGTGTAGAAGATCGCCGCCGCGCACATCGCGCAGGGCTCGCCCGAGGAATAGATGGTGGCCTGCCGCAGCGCCTCGCGCGGGATGGCCGCGTCGATCACCGCCTGGCAGGCCAGCATCTCGGAATGGGCGAGGGTGCCGCGCCCCGACCGCCCCTGCGCGGAGAGCCCCTCGGCGAGGATGGCGCCGTCGGCGCGCGCGATGATGGCGGCGAAGGGCCTGTCGCCGCGCGCGCGCGCCTCGCCCGCAAGGCGGAAGGCGCGGCGCAGCAGCGCGAGGTCGAGCGCGGAGGGCGCGCTCATGCCGCCGGCCTCAGCCCGCACCAGTCGGCGATGAAGGCGGCGATGGCGAGAGTGGTGGTCTTGAGGTGGGCGAGGTCGGTGCGCTCGTCGAAGGCGTGCGCGCCCTCGCCGCGCGGGCCGTAGCAGAGGGCGGGGATGCCGAAATACAGGCCGTAGAAGCGCGTGTCGTTCACCGCGGTGGTGATGCGCGGCTCCATCTCCGCGCCGAAGGCGGCGCGGTGCGCCTCGGCCAGCACGGCCTCGGCCTCACTGCCCGGCTCGAGCACATAGCCATCGGCGAGGAAGCCGTGGAACAGCACCTCGGGCGGGTTGTTGGAGAGGAAGGGGTCGTTCCTGGCCGCGGCCGCCACGGCCTGCTCCACGCCGCGCCGCGCCTCGGCCACATCGGCGCCGGGCAGCAGGCCGATGCGGCAGTCCACCTCGCACCAGGCGGGGGTGGAACTCGCCCAGTCGCCGCCGCGGATGATGCCGGGGTTGAACTTGATCGGGTCCGGCACGGCGGCGTACCAGGGATGGCTGCGCGCCGCCTCGTTCAGCGCCGCGGTGTGGGCATAGAGCGCCTGGATCAGCGCATAGGCGCTCATGATCGCGTTGCTGCCGGTCTGCGCCACCGCCACATGCACCGGCACGCCGCGCACGCGCAGCCGGAACCAGAGCGTGCCGGTGTGCGCGCGGGTGATGGCGCCGCCCGTGGGCTCGGGGATGAGGCAGGCATCGGCGCGATAGCCGCGCAGCAGCGTGGCCAGCGCGCCGTTGCCGGTGCTCTCCTCCTCGGTCACGGTCTGCAGATAGACGTCGGCGGCCGGGGCGTAGCCGGCGGCGCGGATCGCCTCCATGGCGAAGCACATGGCCGCGACGCCGGATTTCATGTCGTGCGCGCCGCGCCCGTACATCCAGCCCTCCCTGATGGTGGCGGCATAAGGCGGGTGGGTCCACATCTCGTGCGGGCCCTCGGGCACCACGTCGATGTGGCCCTGCAGGATGAGGCTGCGCCCGGTGGGCGCCTCGGCGCGCCGCGCGGCCACCACCTGCAGCGAGGCGGCCGGATCGGCCTCCACCATCGGGCTCGCCTTCGGGTGC
>JBKBSR010000116.1:0-8766 GCA_046291055.1 Roseococcus sp. | reverse complement strand
GCGCGCAGCGGCTCCTCCTTCCGCTTCTTCCGCCCCGCCGCCGGCGAGGCCGCGCTGAACGAGGCGGCCATGGCGGCGCTGGCCGAGGTGGGGCTCGCCCCGCGCGCCGATGCGCCGGCCGACTCCCTCAGCCACGGCGAGCGGCGGCAGCTCGAACTCGCCATCGCGCTGGCCATGCGCCCGCGCGCGCTGCTGCTGGACGAGCCGCTGGCCGGCACGGGGCCGGAGGAGGCGGAGCGGCTGATCCGCATCCTGCGCGGGCTCGGCGCGCGCTACGGCATCCTGCTGGTCGAGCACGACATGCAGGCCGTCTTCGCCCTGGCCGACCGCGTCTCGGTGCTCGCCCAGGGGCGGGTGATCGCCACCGGCAGCCCCGCCGGCATCCGCGCAGACCCCGTGGTGCGCGCGGCCTATCTGGGCGAGGAGGAGGGGGAGGGCTGATGCTCCTCGTCGAGGGCCTCGCCGCGCAATATGGCGCCTCCCAGGCGCTGTTCGACGTCAGCCTCGCGGTGGGGGCGGGCGAGGTGGTGACGCTGCTCGGCCGCAACGGCATGGGCAAGACGACCACGGTGCGCGCCATCATGGGGCTGCTGCCCAGCCAGGGCGGGCGGATCACCGGCGGGGCGATCGGCTTCGAGGGCGCCTCGCTGCTGGGCGCGCCGCCCTTCGCCATCGCCCGGCGGGGGCTCGGCCTGGTGCCGGAGGGGCGGCAGGTCTTCCCCACCCTGAGCGTGGAGGAGAACCTGATCGCCACCGCCCGGCCCGGGCGCTGGACGCTCGGCGAGGTTCACGCGCTCTTCCCGCGCCTCGCAGAGCGGCGGCGCAGCCCGGCCCGCACCCTCTCGGGCGGCGAGCAGCAGATGCTGGCCATCGGCCGGGCGCTGATGACCAACCCGCGCCTCCTGATCCTGGACGAGGCGACGGAGGGGCTCGCGCCCCTGATCCGCGCCGAGATCTGGGAGGTGCTGGGCCGGCTCAAGGCCGAGGGGCAGGCGATCCTGCTGATCGACAAGAACCTCGCCGCGGTGCTGCGCCTCGCCGACCGGCATGTGGTGATCGAGCGCGGGCGCACGGTCTGGACCGGGGATTCGGCCGCGCTGGCGGCCGCGCCCGAGGTGCGGGAGCGGTATCTGCACGTGTGAGGCCGCGCCGCGCCGGGGGCGAGGCGCTCAGCCGGGCGCGAAGGGCAGCAGGGGCGCATCCTTGCGCTGGTAGAGCGGGTGCTTCGGGCTGCCATCGGCGTTGCGGCCGAAGCAGAGCAGGGGCACCCCCTCCGCCGCCAGCATGGCCGCCACCGCCGGGCCCCGCGCCGAGAGCGGCCGGGGCGGCTGGCCCCAGGCCGCCACCACCAGCGGCGCGCCGCGGCAGAAGCGCAGGATGGCGGCGTCGTTCTCCGCGCCCACCGGATCCTCCACCTCCAGCAGCCGCGCCTTGTCGGTGGCGCGATAGGCGAAGATGTTGAGCATGATCAGCCCCGGCAGCGCCCAGAGGTGGCGGGCGCGCCACATCACCCCGGCCACGGTGGGGTCATCGGCCGTCTCGTCGGCGGTGGAGGGGTTCATGCCGATCACCACGCCGCAGCCCGGCGCCTCCATGGGCGCGCCGTCCCAGCGGCGGATCAGCCACCAGCGCCAGCGCCGGCAGGGCGAGAAGGCGGCGGCGGAGGCGACATCGGGCGCCAGCGCCCGGCGCACCCGCCCGCCCGGGTCATGCGTCTCCATGGCGCGAGTATTGGCGGGGGCGGGGGTTTCGGCTACACGCCGCGCTTCCAGCCGGGGCCGACCGCCGCGGGCGTGGTGGAATTGGCAGACACGCTGGATTTAGGTTCCAGTGGCGCAAGCCGTGGGGGTTCAAGTCCCTCCGCCCGCACCACCCGGGGCCCGTGACCCGGCTCTCAACCCAGTGGGATTGGATTGCGCGCGATGCAGGTGACCGAGGTTGCGAACGAGGGTCTGAAGCGGGCCTACACGGTGGTGGTGCCCGCGGCCGAGATCGCCGCGAAGAAGGACAAGCGCCTCGCCGAACTCGCCAGGACCATGTCCATCCCCGGCTTCCGCCCCGGCAAGGTGCCGCAGAAGATCGTCCAGGCCCGCTACGGCCAGGCGGTGATCGGTGAGGTGCTGGAGGCCTCGGTGCAGGACGCCACGGGCAAGGTGGTGGAGGAGCGCGGCCTGCGGCCCGCCCTGCAGCCGAAGATCGAGCTGGTGAACTTCGCCGACGGCGCCGACCTCGAGTTCCGGGTGGACGTGGAGGTGCTGCCCGAGATCCCCATGCCCGATTTCGCCGGTATCGCGCTGACCCGCTACAAGGCCGTGCCGGGCGAGAAGGAGGTGGCCGAGGCGCTGGAGAACATCCAGCGGCGCAAGGCCAGCCTCGAGGAGGTGGCTCCGCGCCCCGCCGCCAAGGGCGAGGTGCTGGTCTGCGACTTCGAGGGCCGCATCGGCGGCGAGGCCTTCCAGGGCGGCAGCGCCACCGACATGCCCATCGAGGTGGCGGGCCCGGGCTTCATCCCCGGCTTCACCGAGCAGCTCGAGGGGCTGGCGCCCGGCGAGGAGCGGGTGATCACCGTCACCTTCCCCGCCGACTACGGCGCGGCGAACCTCGCCGGCAAGGAGGCCGAGTTCACCGTCAAGGCCAAGGCGCTCAAGGTCTATTCCAAGCCCGCCCTGGACGACGAGCTGGCGAAGTCCATGGGCTTCGAGAACCTCGAGAAGCTGCGCGAGATGGTCACCGAGATGCTGCAGCGCGAGTATGACGGGCTCTCGCGCCTCGGCCTGAAGCGCAAGCTGCTGGACGCGCTGGCCGAACGCGCCGCCTTCCCGGTGCCGGAGGGGATGGTGGAGGCCGAGTTCGCCCAGATCTGGCAGCGCGTGGAGGCCGACCTCAAGGCCGGCCGGCTGGACGGCGAGGACGCCGGCAAGGACGAGGCGACGCTCAAGGCCGACTACCGCGCCATCGCCGAGCGGCGCATCCGGCTGGGGCTGCTGCTCTCCGAGATCGGCCGCACCAACAACATCCAGGTCAGCCGCGAGGAGCTGCAGCGCGCCATGATGGCCGAGGTGCAGCGCTATCCGGGCCAGGAGAAGCAGGTCATCGAGTTCTTCACGAAGAACCCGCAGGCCATGGAGAACCTCCGCAGCCCGATCTTCGAGGAGAAGGTGGTGGACTTCCTGCTCGAGCTCGCCAAGGTGACCGAGGAGCAGGTGGACGCCGAGGCGCTGGCCAAGGCCGCCCAGGCGGCCTGACCGGGGGCGGGCGGGGAGGGGGGCTTCCCCCGACGGCGCCTCGCCCCACATGCTTCGCACCGACAGAGGGGCCGGGCGGCCGAGTCGCCGGCCCCCTCCGCCCGCGCCCATCCCGGGGCGGGCCTTGATGGGGATTCCAAGCCATGCGGGACCGCGATCCGGTCGAGATCTGGAACAACAACCTCGTCCCCATGGTGGTCGAGCAGTCGAGCCGCGGGGAGCGGGCCTACGATATCTATTCGCGCCTGCTGAAGGAGCGGATCATCTTCCTCACCGGGGCGGTGTACGATCAGGTCTCCAGCCTGATCTGCGCGCAGTTGCTGTTCCTGGAGAGCGAGAACCCGAACAAGGAAATCTCGTTCTACATCAACTCTCCGGGCGGGGTGGTGAGCGCCGGCCTCGCGATCTACGACACGATGCAGTACATCCGCAGCCCGGTGAGCACGGTCTGCATCGGCATGGCGGCCTCCATGGGTTCGCTGCTGCTGACGGCGGGCGCCAAGGGCAAGCGTTTCGCCCTCCCGAACGCGCGCATCATGGTGCACCAGCCCTCGGGCGGGGCGCAGGGCCAGGCGACGGACATCGAGATCCAGGCGCGCGAGATCCTCACGCTGCGCGAGCGCCTGAACCAGATCTACGTCAAGCACACGGGCCAGCCGGTCGCGGCCATCGAGGCGAAGCTGGAGCGCGACAGCTACATGTCGGCCGAGGAGGCCCGGGACTGGGGCCTGATCGACGAGGTGGTGTCCCAGCGGCCGGCGCCCGCCGAGGCGGCCAAGCCCTGAGCCCGGGGTTTGACGCCCCGTTAGGCTTTCCCGGCGCAGGCTTTTCCGGATGAGGAAGGCCGCGCTTCCCCCCCGGGCGGGGGGGGTCTATGTTTCGCCGACGCGCCCGTGGCCGGCCGAGCCGGGTCCGGCAGGGAGCGAGGAGTGCGCATGAGCAAGTCTGGCGACAGCAAGAACACCCTCTACTGCTCCTTCTGCGGGAAGTCGCAGCACGAGGTCCGCAAGCTCATCGCGGGGCCGACGGTGTTCATCTGCGATGAATGCGTCGAACTGTGCATGGACATCATCCGCGAGGAGCACAAGACGCACCTCGTGAAGTCGCGCGACGGGGTGCCGACGCCCAAGGAGATCTGCAAGGTCCTGGACGACTACGTGATCGGGCAGGACCACGCGAAGAAGGTGCTCTCGGTCGCCGTGCACAACCACTACAAGCGGCTGGCGGCCGGGGCGAAGAACAACGACGTCGAGATCGCGAAGTCCAACATCCTGCTGATCGGGCCGACGGGCTCGGGCAAGACGCTGCTGGCGCAGACGCTGGCGCGCATCCTGGACGTGCCCTTCACCATGGCGGACGCGACCACGCTGACCGAGGCCGGCTATGTCGGCGAGGATGTGGAGAACATCATCCTCAAGCTGCTGCAGGCCGCCGACTACAACGTGGAGCGGGCGCAGCGCGGCATCGTCTACATCGACGAGGTGGACAAGATCAGCCGCAAGTCGGACAACCCGTCCATCACCCGCGACGTGAGCGGGGAGGGCGTGCAGCAGGCGCTGCTGAAGATCATGGAGGGCACCGTCGCCTCCGTGCCGCCGCAGGGCGGGCGCAAGCATCCCCAGCAGGAGTTCCTGCAGGTGGACACGACGAACATCCTGTTCATCTGCGGCGGCGCCTTCGCGGGGCTCGAAAAGATCATCGGGGCGCGCGGCAAGGGTTCGGGCATCGGTTTCGGGGCGGATGTCCGCGGCCCCGACGACCGGCGCACCGGCGCCATCCTGCGCGAGGTGGAGCCCGAGGACCTGCTGAAGTTCGGCCTGATCCCGGAGTTCATCGGCCGGCTGCCGGTGGTCGCCACGCTCGAGGATCTGGACGAGAAGGCGCTGATCGAGATCCTGACCAAGCCGAAGAACGCGCTGCTCAAGCAGTATCAGCGCCTCTTCGAGATGGAGGGCGCCAAGCTCACCTTCACCGAGGACGCCCTGCGCTCGGTCGCCCAGCGCGCCATCCAGCGCAAGACCGGCGCGCGGGGCCTGCGCTCGATCATGGAGGGCATCCTGCTCTCCACCATGTTCGAGCTGCCCGGGCTTTCGGATGTGGAGGAGGTGGTGGTGAACCGCGAGGTGGCGGAGGGCCGGGCCCAGCCCCTCTACATCTACGGCGAGAAGCCGGCCGAGCAGAGTTCGGCCTGATGGCGGCGCGGGCCTGCCCCGCCCCCGGGTCGGGGGTCGCGGCTTGTCCCGCGGCGGCGAGTGACCATCTGTCAAGGCGAACCGTGGTGAAATCCCGCGTGCCGAATCCGGGCGCGGCGATCACCGACTGTCCGAAGTGAGGTCCAGATGACGGAAACCATCCGCGGCGAGCTGCATCCCGTTCTGCCGCTGCGGGACATCGTGGTGTTTCCCCACATGATCGTGCCCCTGTTCGTGGGGCGCGAGAAGTCCGTGCGCGCGCTGGAAGCGGTGATGCGCGAGGACAAGCAGATCCTCCTGGTGGCGCAGAAGAACGCCCAGCAGGACGACCCGGCTGCCGATGACCTCTACCAGGTCGGCACCGTCTCGACGGTGCTGCAGCTCCTGAAGCTGCCCGACGGCACGGTGAAGGTGCTGGTGGAGGGGCTGCGGCGCGCGCGCATCGTCGCCTTCAAGGAGACGGAGGCGTATTTCGAGGCCTTCGCCGAGGCGGTGGAGGAGCCGGTCTCCGACAAGCGGGAGGTCGAGGCGCTGATGCGCTCCGTGCTCTCGCAGTTCGAGAGCTACATCAAGCTCAACAAGAAGATCGCCCCCGAGGTGCTGGTCTCGGTCAACCAGATCGACGACCCGGCGAAGCTCGCCGACACGGTGGCGAGTCACCTCTCGATCAAGATCGCCGAGAAGCAGGAGCTGCTGGAGACGCCCTCGGTGGCGCAGCGGCTGGAGCGCGTCTTCGCCCACATGGAGGGCGAGATGAGCGTGCTGCAGGTGGAGAAGCGCATCCGCAGCCGCGTGAAGCGGCAGATGGAGAAGACGCAGCGCGAATACTACCTGAACGAGCAGCTCAAGGCGATCCAGAAGGAGCTGGGCGAGGGCGAGGACGGCCGCGACGAGGCCGCCGAGATCGAGGCCAAGATCAAGGCCACGAAGCTGAGCAAGGAGGCGCGAGAGAAGGCGCTGGCCGAGCTCAAGAAGCTGCGCTCCATGTCGCCCATGTCGGCCGAGGCGACGGTGGTGCGCAACTACCTCGACTGGATTCTCTCCATCCCCTGGAAGAAGCGCACCAAGGTCCGCAACGACATCGTCGAGGCGGAGAAGGTGCTGGACGCCGACCACTACGGCCTCGAGAAGGTCAAGGAGCGGATCATCGAGTATCTGGCCGTCCAGTCGCGCTCGAAGAAGATCCGCGGGCCCATCCTGTGCCTTGTCGGCCCGCCCGGCGTGGGCAAGACCTCGCTCGGCAAGTCCATCGCCAAGGCCACGGGGCGGAACTTCGTGCGCATGTCGCTCGGCGGCGTGCGCGACGAGGCGGAAATCCGCGGGCACCGCCGCACCTATATCGGCTCCATGCCCGGCAAGATCATCCAGGGCATGAAGAAGGCGAAGGCGTCCAACCCGCTCTTCCTGCTGGACGAGATCGACAAGCTCGGCGCCGACTGGCGCGGCGACCCCTCGAGCGCGCTGCTCGAGGTGCTCGACCCCGAGCAGAACAGCAGCTTCAACGACCACTACCTGGAGGTGGATTACGACCTCTCGGACGTGATGTTCGTCACCACGGCCAACTCCCTGCGCATGCCCCAGCCCCTGCTGGACCGCATGGAGATCATCCGCATCCCCGGCTACACCGAGGACGAGAAGGTGGAGATCGCGAAGCGCCACCTGATCCCGAAGGTGACCGAGGCGAACGGCCTCAAGCCGGCGGAGTGGTCCGTCTCCGAGGACGCGCTGCGCGACCTGATCCGCTACTACACGCGCGAGGCCGGGGTGCGGAACCTGGAGCGCGAGATCGGCGGCCTGGCGCGCAAGGCGGTGAAGGAGATCGTCTCGGGCAAGGCGAAGAAGGTCGCCATCACGCGCAAGAACCTCGACAAGTTCGCGGGCGTGAAGAAGTTCCGCTACGGCGAGGCCGAGAGCGAGGACATGGTGGGCGTCGTCACCGGCCTCGCCTGGACGGAGGTGGGGGGCGACATCCTCTCCATCGAGAGCGTGGTCGTGCCGGGCAAGGGGAATGTGAAGCCCACCGGCCAGCTCGGCGACGTGATGAAGGAGAGCGTGAGCGCCGCCGTCTCCTATGTCCGCTCGCGGGCGGTGCAGTTCGGCATCAAGCCCACCATCTTCGAGAAGCGCGACATCCACGTGCATGTGCCCGAGGGCGCCACGCCGAAGGACGGGCCGAGCGCGGGCATCGCGATGGCGACCTCCATCGTCTCGGTGCTGACCGGAATCCCGGTGCGGCGCGACGTGGCGATGACGGGCGAGATCACGCTGCGCGGGCGGGTGCTGCCGATCGGCGGGCTGAAGGAGAAGCTGCTGGCCGCGCTGCGCGCGGGCATCACCACGGTTTTCATCCCGAAGGACAACGAGAAGGATCTCGTCGAGATCCCCGAGAGCGTGAAGAAGGCGCTGAAGATCATCGCCGTCAGCCATGTGGACGAGGTGATCGGGCAGGCCCTGGTGCGCGCGCCGGAGCCGATCGTGTGGGTGGAGCCGGAGGAGGCGCCCGTGGCGCCGGCCGAGGCCGAGAGCGCCGTGCGTCCCCACTGAGGGCGCCGGGCTTGCATGATGCGAAGGGGGCGTGCGTGGCGCGCCCCCTTCGTCGTTTTCGCGGCCCGGGCCAAGGCTTTTCGCGGAGTATCCCCAAGAAACCGAGGGAAAACGCCGCGAATCGGACCATGCTTCGATTGACGCGGCGAAAATCCGCCCCCTAGTCTCGCCGCCGGTTCGCGCGCGGAGAATCGGCTTCCGCGCCGCCGTCTCACGGAAGGGGGTCATCCCATGAACAAGCAGGATCTGGTCGCGGTCGTGGCCGAGGCGGGCGAGCTGTCGAAGGCGAAGGCCGGGGACGTGCTCGACGCGGTGTTCGACGCGATCACCAAGGCGCTGAAGAAGAAGCAGGAGGTGCGCCTCGTCGGCTTCGGCACCTTCAGCACCAGCAAGCGCAAGGCGGGCAAGGGCCGCAACCCCCGCACGGGCGAGGAGATCAAGATTCCCGCCTCCACCACGGTGCGCTTCAAGGCCGGCAAGGGGCTGAAGGACGCGGTGAACTGATCCTCCGTTCCCGAGCCGGGAGCGTGCGGGCAGGGGCCGGCGCCGCGGGGCGTCGGCCCTTTTCCATGCGCGCGTCCCGCCCCATAACGCGGCGCGCGGGGCGCTTAGCTCAGCGGTAGAGCGCCTGTCTTACACACAGGATGTCGGCGGTTCGAACCCGTCAGCGCCCATTTTTCCCTGGCGCGCAGCGCCAGGGAAAAATCCCCCGGAGGGAGAGTGAAGCGACCCGCGACGCCGTGGCGTCGCGGCGCGGCGTAGGCCTGTGGGCGCTGGCGCGCAGC
>JBKBSR010000477.1:0-1796 GCA_046291055.1 Roseococcus sp. | reverse complement strand
GGGTGGCATGGGGGCGGTTCCGTGCGCTCGGAGTTTGCTGTTTGCTGTTGAAACCCTCTTCCCCTCCACGTTGCGCTCTGGGTGGTTGGCCGTCCCGCCGCCGCGGGGGGCCGATCTCTCGGGGCTGCGCGTGCTGGCGGTGGACGATCTGCCGGTGAACCGCGTCATCCTGACGCGCCAACTCGCCGCCATGGGGGCGGAAGCCCGCGCCGCCGCGGATGCGACGCAGGCGCTGGCCGAGCTCGCCCGCGCCGCCGCGGCGGGGGCGCCCTTCCAGGCCGTGGTGCTGGACGGGCGGCTGGGCGAGACGAGCGGCCTCGACCTCGCCCGCCGGCTGCGCGCCGCCCAGCCCGCGCCGCGCCTCGCCATCGTGCTGTGCAGCTCCGGCGCGGATCTGGCGCGCGAACAGCCCGATGCCGCGCTGGTGGACGCCACGCTGCTCAAGCCCGTCCTGCCGCAGCGGCTGAAGGACGCGCTGCTGCACGCCCTGCATCCCGCCGAGGCCGCGCCCGCCCCGGCCGAGGCCGCGCCTGCCGCCCTGCCGCCCATGCCGCGCCGCCGCGTGCTGCTGGTGGAGGACAACGCGACCAACCAGCTCGTCATGACCACGCTCCTCGACAAGCTGAACTGCGAGGTGGTAGTGGCCGGCGACGGCGCGGCCGCCGTGGCCGAGGCCGAGCGCCAGCCCTTCGACCTGATCCTGATGGACCTGCAGATGCCCGGCATGGACGGGCTGGAGGCCACGCGGCGCATCCGCGCCGGCCAGGGGCCCAACCGCCGGGCGCTGATCATCGGCCTGACCGCCGCGGTGGGGCCGAGCTTCGAGAAGATGTGCCGGGACGCGGGGATGGACGACTATCTGGCCAAGCCCATCCAGCGCCCCGCCCTGATCGAGCGCCTGGCCCGCGCCCCGGCGGCCGCGCTGGCGGCGTAGCCCCTACGCCACCCAGGCCAGCTCGCACGCGAGCCCCGCCCGCAGCGCGAGGGTGAGCGGCGCGGGGCCCCGCGCGCGCGGCGCCCCCGGCAGCCCCCAGTGGAGCACCGAGCGGGGCGCCGGGCCGCGCAGCATCTCGAGGCGCGGTAAGGGCAGGGCGGGCAGATCGAGCGCGGGCAGGGTGATCCAGGCCGCCTCGCGGGCCGAGAGCAGAAGGATCGGCCGCGCCGGCCCCGCCCCCAGCGCGGCCACGGCGCCCCGGCCCAGGATGCGCGCCGCCTGCCAATGCCCCTCCGGGATCGCACCCTCCGCCGCGCCCTCCCAGACGCGCAGCGCGGGGCGGGCGGCCTGATCGAGCGAGAGGGCGAGCGGCGCGCCCTCGGCCCGCAGAAGCAGCGGGCCAGGCGGCGGGGCCTCCAGCACCCGCCAGCCCGGGGCCGGCCCGGCCGGAAGCCGGCGCTCGCCCAGGCGCAGCGCGCCCAGCGGCGAGGGCCGCGCCAGATGCAGCGCCAGCGCCGCCCCGGGCGGCGCGTCGAGCAGCAGGGGCGCCTCGGCGAGCCACAGCCAGGGCCCGGCCGGGGCGCGCTCCAGGATCAGGCGGCGCATCGCAGCGCCTCCGCCAGCAGCAGATGCGCCGCGCGCGCCACCATGGCCGCCTCGTCCCAGGCCGCCACGGCGGCGCGCGCGGCGGCCACCCGCGCCGCCGTCCCCGCCGGATCGGCCAGCGCGGCGCGGAAGGCCGCGGCGATGGCGGCCGGATCGCGCGGCACGAGGCGCGCGCAGGAGGCCGGATCACCCCAGGCCTCCATCGCCTCGGCGGTGGCGAGCAGGGGCAGCCCCGCCCAGGCCGCCTCCAACAACA
>JBKBSR010000476.1:0-1796 GCA_046291055.1 Roseococcus sp. | reverse complement strand
CGCCCCCGCAAGAGAGGGGAACGCCGATGGCCGAGCCGAGCTACATCCACATCCCGGTCGAGGAGCTGCAGTCCTTCGTCACGCGCATCTTCCTCGCCACCGGCTGCGCGCGGAAGGAGGCGGCGCGCATCGCCGAGCATCTGGTGGGCGCGAACCTCGCGGGCCATGACAGCCACGGCGTGGTGCGCGTGCCGCGCTACGTGGAGTGGCAGCAGGCGGGCTATGTGCTGGCGGGGCGGACGGTCGAGGTGGTGAACGACGGCGGCGGCTTCGCGCTGCTCGACGGCGGCTTCGGCTTCGGCCAGACGGTGGCGCAGCAGGCGACGGAGTTCGGCATCGGCCGCGCCGTCGAGCAGGGCGCCTGCCTCGTGGGGCTGCGCAATGCCGGGCACATCGGCCGCGTGGGCGACTATGCCGAGATGGCGGCGCGCGCGGGCCTCATCTCCATCCACTTCGTCAACGTGGCGGGCAGCGTGCTGGTGGCGCCCTTCGGCGGGGCGGAGCGGCGCTTCTCCACCGCGCCCTTCTGCGTGGGCGTGCCGCTGCCCGGCGGGCCGGTGATCCTCGACTTCGCCACCAGCCTCGTCGCCGAGGGCAAGGTGCTGGTGGCGAGCAATGGCGGCAAGCCGCTGCCGGCCGATGCGCTGATCACCGCCGAGGGCGCGCTCTCCTCCGACCCGCGCACCCTCTATGGCGATTATCCGCCAGTGGGGCCGCGCAACCCGGCGGGCGGCACGGGCGCGATCCGCGCCTTCGGCGGGCACAAGGGCTCTGGCCTCGCGCTGATGTGCGAGCTGCTGGCCGGGGTGCTGACGGGCGGCGGCGCCTCGGGCCCCGTGGCGGGGCGCGGGCGCATCGCCAACGGCATGCTCTCGGTCTTCCTCTCGCCGCGGCATTTCGGCGACGAGGCCGCCTTCCAGCAGGCCGCGCGGGCGTATCTGGACTGGGTGAAGTCCTGCCGCCCCGCCGACCCCGAGGCGCCCGTGCTGCTGCCCGGCGAGCCGGAGAAGCGCCGCCGGCAGGAGCGCCTGGTCAGCGGCGTGCCGCTGACGGCGGAGACCTGGCAGTCCATCCTCGACACCGCCGCGAGGCTTGGCGTCGAGGCGCCGTGAGGGCATGAGGGGGGCGCGATGAGCACCACCCTGCATGACGCCTACGCCGCGGCGCGCGAGCGCTTCCTCACCTCCGCCATGCGCCGCATCCCGGAGGCGAGCATGGCGAGCCAGGCGCGCGCCCTGGGCCTGTGGCGGCACAACCGGCTGCACGCGCGCTTCGAGCCGCAGGCGCTGCTGGCGGTGGACCTTGCGGTGTTCCGGCCGGTGGGCGGGCACAGCCGCGCCATCGAGCGCGAGGCGCGCGCCATCCGCCCGGCCGAGGGCAGCGAGGAGGCGCGGGTGCTGGCGGGCCTGCTGCGCGCCGAGTTCACCCTGTTCCGCATCCTCGCCAGCGCGCCCGAGGGCGGCCGCGCCGAGGCCGAGGACATGCTGCGCGGCCACCGCTTCACCCTGCGCGACAGGCGGCTCGGCCAGGACGGCACCCAGGGCGTGGGCCTCGCCGGCCACCTCATGCCCATCGACGGGGAGATGATGACCTGCGGCGTCGTCGCCCCGCTGACCGATGCGGTGATCGAGACGCTGCTGGGCCGCGTCGCGCCAGTGGAGGAGACGCCGCGCATCCTGCCGCCGCTCACGCCCCTCTCGCCCGAGGACGCGGCGGCGCTGCGCGCGGCCTCCGCCGCGCCGGACTTCCCCGCGCGCGTCTATGCGACGGTGCTCGACCATCAGGTGATGGGCCCC
>JBKBSR010000115.1:0-8780 GCA_046291055.1 Roseococcus sp. | reverse complement strand
CCCACATGCGGCGGCCCCTCGTAGGTCCAGAGGGTCAGCTCCATGGCGCTAGACCCTCAGCCTCTCGCGCCGGGCGAAGGGGCGCGCGTAGAGGCCGGCGAGATCGGCGGCCTGGTCATGCCCCTGCACCGGGGTGAAGACGAGCTCGATGGACCATTTCGTGGTGATGCCCTGCCGCTCCAGCGGATTGGCGAGGCCGAGGCCGCACACCACGAGATCGGGCCGCGCCGCGAGGCAGCGGTCGAGCTGGCGCTCCAGGTCCTGGCCTTCGGAGAGCAGCGCCGAGGCGGGCAGCAGCGGCAGCTCGCGCGCCAGGTGCGCGCGATGCAGATAGGGCGTGCCGATCTCCACCGGCTCCATCCCGCATTCGCGCGCGAGGAAGCGCGCCATCGGCACCTCGAGCTGGCTGTCGGGGAAGAAGAAGACGCGCCGGCCCTCGAGCCGCGCGCGCGCGCCCTCGAGCGCGGCCTTCGCCCGCGCCTCGGCCAGCGCCGTCGCCTCGCGGAAGCGCGCCTCGCCCACGCCCATCGCCTGCGCGCCCGCGCGCAGGAAGTCGGTGCTGCCCTCGGCGCCGAGCGGGAACAGTGCCGGGACGTGCCGCGCCCCGCGCGACTCGAGCAGCCGCGCCGTCTCGGCCAGGAAGGGCTGCGCCAGCAGGAAGCGCGTGCCCGCGCCGATGGCGGGCATCTCCCCCGCCCGCCGCGCCGGCAGGAAGGCGAGGTCGCGCACGCCCATGGCGGCGAAGAGGCGGCGCCACTGGTCCTCCACCACCTCGGCGAGCGCGCCGACAA
This sequence comes from Roseococcus sp., assembly GCA_046291055.1. Taxonomy (GTDB): domain Bacteria; phylum Pseudomonadota; class Alphaproteobacteria; order Acetobacterales; family Acetobacteraceae; genus Roseococcus. The sequence goes on along the minus strand of JBKBSR010000115.1, from coordinate 7,989 downwards.
TCAGGAGCTGCGCCGCGTCGCTCGGCGGCAGTTCCGGCGCCAGCGCGGCGAGGCAGGCGTCCTCGCCCTGGGTGAAGGTGGTCTCGATCCCCGAGCCCGAGTAGTTGAGCACGCGCACGCCCGGAAACCGCGCATCGAGGCGCTGCGCGGCCTTGGCGAGATCGAGCTTGATCACCTCCGAGGGGCAGGAGCCGACGAGGAAGAGCAGGCGGATGTCGGGCCGCCGCTCCAGCAGCCGCGTCACGGTGCGGTCGAGCTCCTCCTGCGCGTCGGCGAGGCCGGCGAGGTCGCGCTCCTCCAGGATGGCGGTGGCGAAGCGCGGCTCGGCGAAGATCATCACCCCGGCGGCCGACTGCAGAAGGTGCGCGCAGGTCCGGCTGCCGACCACGAGGAAGAAGGCATCGCGGATCTTGCGGTGCATCCAGACGATGCCGGTCAGCCCGCAGAACACCTCGCGCTGGCCGCGCTCGCGCAGGACGGGGCGCGCCTCGCAGCCGGCCTCGAGCGCGAGGCTCATGCGCCCACCGCCTCCAGCCGCGCGGCGCGCAGCTTCATGACGAACTGCGCGGCGTTGATGACGTAGGCCGCATAGGCGGCGAGGGCGAGCCACATCTGGAAATGCGTGTCTCCCCAGCCGAAGCCGAGCGCGGCGAGATAGGCCGTGTGCAGCGCCAGCACGAGCATGGAGAACACGTCCTCCCAGAAGAAGGAGGGCGCGAAGAGGTATTTGCCGAACACCTCGTGCTCCCACACGCAGCCGGTGATCATGATCGCGTAGAGCACGAGCGTCTTGACCACGACGGATGCCTCGGCGGCGAAGAGGCCCTCGCCGGTGGCGAGGTAGTTCAGCACCAGCCCGAGCGAGACGAGGAACACCGCGAACTGCACGGGCGCGAGGATGCCCTGCACCAGCGTCCAGGGGGTGGCGTCGCGCCGCGCGCGTTCCTCGGGCGTGTAGAGCGGGCGCGCAGCGGGCTTGCGGTGCGTGCGCCCGGCATGGGTGCCGTAGGGGCAGGAGTCCACCGCGGCGATGAGACGGTCGAGGACGGGGCCTGAGAGCATGTCTTGACGATCCCTTCCGCTGCGGACGGGGCACCGGGCCATGGCGGGCGGAAGCTCTTCCGCGCGCCGCTTTCCCGGCCGCCCTTGTCCGTTTCGAGCGGGGTCAGGCTAGGAGAAGCCCAGTCGCAATGTCAATCATTCTTGACGTAAAGAGCGATTGACAACCCAAGCGAGATCGTCCGACACTCGCCGCCAACAGGGAGTGGCGGACCACCCATGACGCTGCGCAGCCAGACCAGCCCCGCCGCCGCGAGCCGCCCGCCCCTGCGGCGCGCGCCCTCGGCCTCGGCCCTGGTGCAGCGCAGGATCGGCACGTTCCACCACCATGTCGCCACCGTCTTCGAGCGCCCTTTCCTGCTGCGCCCGGCCGAGTCGCGCCTCACGCCGGATCGGGCGGAACTCGAGCGCCTCACCGCCTTCGCCGCGGAGGGCGACCAGCAATCCCTGACGGCCGCTGTCAACCAAATGCGTCGCCTGGGGCAGTCGAACCAACAGATTTGTCTGCTCGTCCTGACAGCCGTGGCCCGGCGTCTCGGCGAATGGTGGCAGGAGGACCGCTGCGGTTTCGTCGAGGTGACGCTGGGGATGCTGCTGCTGCACCAGATGCTGCGCGAACTCGGCCCCGGGCTGCGTCGCGGCCGCATGGACCATCCCGCGCGCGTCGCGCTGATGCTGCCCATGCCCGGCGAACAGCACGGTTTCGGCATCGCCATGGTGGCGGAGTTCTTCCGCGCCGCCGGCTGGCAGGTCAGCGAGGACGGCGGGCGCGGCCTGCGCGGCCTCGCGCGCCGCGTGGGCGAGGAGTGGTTCGGCGTCGTCGCCCTCTCCTGCGGCGTGCGGGAGCGGCTGGGCGAACTGCCTGCCGCCGTCGCCACCATCCGCGCGCACTCCTGCAACCCCGATGTCGCCATCATGGTCGGCGGCGCCGCGCTGGCCGGGAACCCGGCCATCGCCGCCTCCTGCGGCGCGGACGCCACCGCCGCCGATGCGGCCGAGGCGCTGCACCGCGCGGAGCAGCTCGTCGGCTTGATGGCGGCGCAGCCGTGAGTTACCCGCCGTGCCTTCCACGCAGCTTTCCGAAGGATCGAGCATCAGGTGTTGGGTTTCGGAACCCCGAGCCAGTCGCTGGGGGACATGGACGCGGAGGCGGCCTCGCGCCTCATCGCGGCGGCGGCTGACGCCACCCTCGTGATGGACCAGGCCGGGATCGTGCGCGACATGGCCTTCGGCAATGCCGAGCTGGCGGCCGCGCTGGGCCCGCGGCGGGCCTGGATCGGGCGCGCCCTGGCCGAGGCGGTGGCCGAGGACAGCCGCCAGAAGGTGACGGAGATGCTCGCCGAGGCCGCGGCGCAGGAGGCGCCGCGCTGGCGCCACATCAACCTGCGCAGCGCCGATGGCGGCAGCATCCCGCTGATGTGCGCCGCCAGCCGCCTGCGCGGCTCCGAGTGCACCGTCGTCTTCGCGCGCGACCTGCGCCTGCTCGCCTCGCTGCAGCAGCGCCTCGTCGAGGCGCAACAGGCGATGGAGCGCGAATACGGCCGGCTGCGCCAGGCCGAGACGCGCTACCGCCTGCTCTTCCAGATGTCGGGAGAGCCGGTGCTGGTGCTGGACGCCGCCTCGCTGCGCGTGCTGGAGGCCAATCTCGCCGCCGACCGCATCTTCGGCGCCCAGCCCGGCTTCCTCGACGCCTTCGCCCCCGAGGACAGGCCGCGGGTCGAGGCGCTGCTCGCCACCGTGCGCGCCGCCGGCACGGCCGAGGAACGGCGCGTCTCCCTGCTGGGCACCGGGCGCGAGGCGCTGCTCTCCGCCTCGCTGCTGCGGCACGAGCGCAGCTCGCTCTTCCTGGTGCGCCTCGCCTTCCTGGGCAACGATGCGCCCGAGCCCGCGCTGCCGGGCAGCCGCGCGCGCATCGCCGATTTCGTGGAGAGCGCGCCCGACGCCTTCGTGCTGACCTCCGCCGACGGGCGCATCCTCGCCGCCAACCCGGCCTTCCTCGAGCTCGCGCAGCTCCCGAGCGAGGCGGCGGCGCGCGGCGAGGAGCTCTCGCGCTTCCTCGGCCGCCAGCCTGTGGAGCTCGACGTGCTGCTCGCCCAGGTGCGCGGGCGGGGCCCCGTGCGCCTGTTCCGCACCATGCTGCGCGGCGACCAGGGCGCCGAGGCGGAGGTGGAGGTCTCGGCCGCCTCTGTGCTCGATGCCGGGCAGCAGTGCTTCGGCTTCACCATCCGCGACATCGGCCCCCGCCCCACGCGCCTCGAGCCCGGCGCGCCCGCCCTGCCCCAGGCGGCGGGGCAGCTCACCGAGCTCGTCGGGCGCGTGCCGCTGAAGGAGCTGGTGCGCGAGGCGACCGACGTGATCGAGAAGCTCGCCATCGAGGCGGCGCTCGAACTCACCAACAACAACCGCGCCAATGCGGCCGAGATGCTCGGCCTCTCGCGGCAGTCGCTCTACGTGAAGCTCCGCCGCTACGGGATCGGCGATCCCGGCGCGGAGGAGGAGGAGTGAGGCCATGTCGGGGCGCGTGATGCCGAACCCGGCGGGGCGGCTGGATCCGGCGGCGGTGCTGGAGCTGTTCAAGCCCGTCACCTGGTTCCCGCCGGTCTGGGCCTTCCTGTGCGGCGCCGTCTCGGCCGGCGCGCCCTTCTCGGGGAAATGGGGCTTGCTCGCGCTCGGCCTGCTGCTGGCGGGCCCCATGGTCTGCGCCACCAGCCAGGCGGTGAACGACTGGTTCGACCGCCATGTGGACGCGATCAACGAGCCCGACCGGCCCATCCCCTCGGGGCGCATCCCGGGCCGATGGGGCCTCTGGATCGCCATCTTCTGGTCGGGCGTGTCGCTGCTGATCGGCGCCGCCCTCGGCCCCTGGGGCTTCGGCGCGACGGTGCTGGCGCTGCTGCTGGCCTGGGCCTATTCGGCGCCGCCCCTGCGCCTCAAGCGCAATGGCTGGCTGGGCTGCGCCGCCACCGGCCTCTCCTACGAGACGCTGCCCTGGATCACCGCGGCAGCCATCATGGCGGGCGGCGCGCCGCGGCCGGAGATCCTGCTGGTCGCGCTGCTCTACGGCCTGGGCGCGCACGGCATCATGACGCTGAACGACTTCAAGGCCATCGAGGGCGACCGGCGCACGGGCATCGCCTCCCTGCCCGTGCTGCTCGGGCCCGAGCGGGCGGCGCTGCTGGCCTGCTGGGTGATGGCGGTGCCGCAGCTCGCGGTGGTCGTGCTGCTCCTCGCCTGGGGCGCGGTATTGAGCCCGATCATCATCCTCGCCCTGCTGGGCGTGCAAGCCTGGGCCATGCGCCGGATGATGACGGACCCGCGGCGGCTCGCGCCCTGGTACAACGCCGCGGGCGTCGGGCCCTATGTGCTCGGCATGCTGGCCGCCGCCTTCGCGCTGCGGGGGCTTGCGTGATGGGCGCCCGCGCCGGCCTCTCCTGGCTCGCCATCCTCCGGCTGGGCCTGGTGCAGACGGCGCTGGGCGCCATCATCATCATGACCACCTCCACGCTCAACCGCGTGATGGTGGTGGAACTCGCGCTGCCGGCCACGCTGCCCGGGCTGCTGGTGGCCATCCATCACGGCGTGCAGATGCTGCGCCCGCGCCTCGGCTATGGCAGCGACATGGGGGTGCGGCGCACGCCCTGGATCATCGGCGGCATGGCCGTGCTGGCGCTGGGCGGCGTGGTTGCGGCGGCGGCGGTGGCGCTGATGGGCGCGGCGCTGGCGCCGGGCATCGCGCTCGCGGCGCTCGGCTTCTTCCTCGTGGGCCTCGGGGTGGGGGCGGCGGGCACCTCGCTGCTCGCGCTGCTCGCCTCGATGGTCGAGCCCGAGCGGCGCGCGCCGGCGGCCACCATCCTGTGGGTGATGATGATCGCGGGCTTCGCCGTCACCGCCAGCATCGCGGGGCGGCTGCTCGATCCCTTCTCGCCCGCGCGGCTCATCGAGGTGACGGCGGGCGTCTCCGGCCTCGCCTTCCTGCTTGCCGTGCTCGCCCTGCGCGGCGTCGAGGGCGCGCCCCTCGCATCCCCCGAGGACGAGGGCGCGAAGCCCCCCTTCCGCACCGTGCTGCGCGAGGTGTGGGCGGATGCGACGGCGCGGCGCTTCACCGTCTTCGTCTTCGTCTCGATGCTCGCCTACAGCGCGGCCGACCTGATCCTCGAGCCCTTCGCGGGCGAGGTGTTTGGCCGCTCCATCGGCCAGTCCACCGCGCTCGCGGGGCTGCAGAACGCCGGCACGCTGGGCGGCATGGTGGTGATGGCGGTCTTCGGCAGCGGGGTGCTGGGGGCGCGGCTCGCCTCGCTGCGGCTGTGGATGGTGGCGGGCTGCATCGCCTCGGCCGCCGCGCTGGGAGCGCTCGCCTTCGCGCAGCGGCTGGAGGCCGCGCCGCTGGAGGCGCTCTACCTCGGGCTCGGGCTCGCCAACGGCGCCTTCGCCGCGGCGGCCATCGCCACCATGATGCAGCTCGCGGGCCGGCAGCGCACCGGTACGCGCATGGGGCTGTGGGGCGCGGCCCAGGCCATCGCCTTCGCCATCGGCGGCTTCTCGGGCACGGTCTTCGCCGACCTCGCGCGCGCCGCCTTCGGCGCCGCCGCCCCGGCCTATGGCTTCGTGTTCCTGTGCGAGGCCGCGCTGTTCCTCGTCTCGGCCCTGCTCGCCGCGCGCCTTGCGGGCGTGCAGGCGCGGAGCCTTCGCCTGTCCCGGATGAAGGAGGCCGTGTCCTGACCGAGCAGACCTACGACGTCGTGGTGGTCGGTGGCGGCCCGGCGGGGGCCACGGCGGCCGATGATCTCGCCCGCGCCGGACTTTCGGTGGCGCTGCTCGACCGCGCGGGGCGCATCAAGCCCTGCGGCGGCGCCATCCCGCCGCGCGCCATCCGCGACTTCGCCCTCCCCGACCATCTGCTCAAGGCGCGCATCGCCTGCGCCGACATCGTCTCGCCCAAGGGCCGGCGCGTGCCCATGCCCGTGGAGAACGGATTCGTCGGCATGGTGGACCGCTGCGAGTTCGACGAATGGCTGCGCGCCCGCGCCGCCGCCTCGGGGGCGCAGCGCCTCACCGGCGAGGCCGAAGGGCTGGAGCGCGACGCGGACGGCGTGGCGGCCATCGCCTACACCACGAAGCAGGGCGAGCGGGGGCGGGTGCGCGGGCGCTTCGTCATCCTCGCCAACGGCGCGCGGAGCGATCTCGCGCGCCAGGCCATCCCCGCGCAGGGCCATCCGCGCTGCGTCTTCGCCTATCACGAGATCGTCAAGGCGCCCGCGCCCGGCACGCCCGGCGTGACCTACGAGGCGACGCGCTGCGACGTGATCTATGACGGGCGCACCTCGCCCGACTTCTACGCCTGGATCTTCCCGCACGGCGAGACGGCGAGCATCGGCACCGGCTCCGCGCGCAAGGGCTTCGCGCTGCGCGCCGCCACCGCCGAGGTGCGCCGCCGCACGGGGCTCGATTCGGTCGAGACGATCCGCCGCGAGGGCGCGCCCATCCCGATGAAGCCTCTCCGTCGCTGGGACAATGGCCGCGACGTGGTGCTGGCCGGCGACACGGCGGGCGTGGTCGCCCCCGCCTCGGGCGAGGGGATCTACTACGCCATGCTGGGCGGGCGGCTCGCCGCGGATGCGGTGCGCGAGGCGCTGGCCACGGGCGATGCGCGCGCGCTGCGGACCGCCCGCCAGCGCTTCATGAAGGACCACGGCAAGGTCTTCTGGATCCTCGGGATCATGCAGACCTTCTGGTACAGGAACGACTGGACGCGCGAGCACTTCGTGAAGATGTGCGAGGACAAGGACGTCCAGCGCCTCACCTGGGAATCCTACATGAACAAGCAGCTCGTGCGGCGCGATCCGCTGGCGCACGTGAAGATCTTCTTCAAGGACATGGCCCATCTGCTCGGGCTCGCGAGGGCATAATGGAACTGGCCTCCCCCCATCACGCCCGGGCGCGCGCGAGGCGCCACCACGGCCCGCAGCTTCCGCTCAAGGTGGGCACGCGCGGCTCGCCGCTCGCGCTCTACCAGACGCGATACTTCCTCGACCTCATCCGCGCCGTCTGTCCCCTGCTGCGCGAGGTGGAGGCCTTCGAGGAGCACGAGATCAGCACCGCGGGCGACCGCGTGCAGGACCGCCGCCTCGCCGAGATCGGCGGCAAGGGCCTCTTCGCCAAGGAGATCCACGAGGCGCTGCTGGACGGGCGCGTGGACTTCGCCGTGCACTCGCTGAAGGATCTGGAGACGGAGCTGCCGCCCGGCATCGTGCTGGCCTGCACGCTGCGCCGCGAGGACCCGCGCGACGCGCTGGTGCTGGGCGAGCCCTGCCTCGAGGCCGCGGAGGCCGCGCGCCAAGCCGGCGCCTCGCCCTATGCCGCGCTGCCCTTCGGCGCGCTGATCGGCACCGCATCGGTGCGCCGCCAGGCGCAGCTTCTGCACGCGCGGCCCGATCTGCGCTGCGAGGTGATCCGCGGCAATGTGCAGACGCGCCTCTCGCGCGTCGGCGCCGGCGAGTTCGACGCCTCGCTCCTCGCCATCGCGGGCCTCAAGCGCCTGGGGCTGGAGGCGCGCGCGGGCGTGGTGCTCGACGCCGACGACATGGTGCCCGCCGCCTGCCAGGGCATCATCGGTGTGACGGTGCGCGCGGACGACGTGGAGCTGCACGAGCTGCTCTCCGCGATCTGCGACCCGGACAGCCGGCCCGTGAGCCTCGCCGAGCGCGCGCTGCTCGGCGCGCTGGACGGTTCCTGCCGCACGCCCATCGGCGGGCACGCGACGCTGCTGCCGGAGGGGCGGCTGCGCCTCACCGGCCTCGTCGCGCGCGCCGATGGCAGCTTCCTGCTGCGCCGGACGGTGACGGGATGCGCGGGCGACGCCGAGCGGATCGGCCGCGCGCTGGGCGAGGAGCTGGCGGCGGACAGCCCGGCCGACATCTTCGGATAGCGGCG
>JBKBSR010000114.1:0-8790 GCA_046291055.1 Roseococcus sp. | reverse complement strand
CGGCGGTGCGCGAATCGGGCGCGCTGTCGGTCTGGCTCAAGTGCCGGCTGCCCGTGCTGCTGCGCCGCGTGGCGGGGCGCGAGCACCGCCCCATGTTCCAGAACGCCGACCCGCGCGAGGTGCTGGAACGCCTGATGGCCCAGCGCCACCCGTCCTATGCGGAGGCCGACCTCATCGTGACCTGTTCCGACGAAAGCCCCGAGGCCACCACGCGCCGAGTGGCGGAGGCGGTGCTGGCCCATCGCCCGCCCGCGCGGCTGCGCGTGGACCTCGCCCGCGCCGGCTATGACGTGCTGATCGGCGAGGGGCTGCTGCGCCGCGCGGGGGCGGAGATGGCGCAGCGCCTGCCGGGCCGGCGCGCCGTCGTCGTCTCGGACGCGCAGGTGGCGCCGCTGCACCTTCCCGCCCTGCGCGAAGGCCTCGCCGAGGCCGGCTTCGCCGTGCTGGCCGAGGTGCTGGCGCCGCCGGGCGAGGCGAGCAAGAGCCTCGGGGAATACGGGCGGGTGGCCGAGGCCGTCCTCGCCGCCCGGCCGGACCGGCAGACGGCGCTGATCGCCCTTGGCGGAGGCGTGGTGGGCGACCTCGCGGGCTTCGTCGCGGCGACGGTGCTGCGCGGCCTGCCCTTCGTGCAATGCCCCACCACCCTGCTGGCGCAGGTGGACAGCAGCGTGGGCGGCAAGACGGGCATCAACACCGCGCAGGGGAAGAACCTGCTCGGCGCCTTCCACCAGCCCAAGCTGGTGCTGGCCGACACGGCCACCCTCGCCACCCTGCCGCCGCGGGAGCTGCGCGCGGGCTGGGCGGAGGTGGCCAAGCACGGGCTGCTGCAGGGCCCGCTGTGGGAGTGGTGCGAGGCCGAGGGCCCCGCCGCCATGCGCGGCGAGGCGGCAGCGCTGGCCCATGCGGTGCTGGAATCCTGCCGGCTCAAGGCCGCCATCGTCGCCGAGGACGAGTTCGAGACGCGCCCCGAGGGCGGGCGCGCCCTGCTCAATCTCGGCCACACCTTCGGCCATGCGCTGGAGGCGGAGTGCGGCTATTCGGGCGAGTTGCTGCATGGCGAGGCGGTGGCGGTGGGCCTCGGCCTCGCCGCCGAACTCTCGGCGCGGCTCGGCCTGTGCAGCCAGGAACTGCCCGGGCGCGTGCGCGAGCATCTGCGCGAGGTGGGGCTGCCCCCGCGCATCGCCGCCCTGGACCGGCGCTTCTCGGCCGAGCGGCTGATCGCGCGCATGAAGGCCGACAAGAAGGCGCGCGAGGGGGCGATGCGCTTCGTGCTGCTGCGCGGCCCCGGCGAGGCCTTCACGGAATCGGGCGTGGAGGAGGCGGCGGTGCGCGCGCTGCTGGCCGAGGAGGGATGCGAGCCATGAGCGAGACCAACCTGCAGGTGCGGCTGCGCCGCCGCCCCGAGGGCGAACCGGCCCCGGAGGATTTCGAGATCGCCGAGGCCCCGCCCCCCGCGCCCGGCCCCGGCGAGGTGCTGGTGCGCGCGCGCTTCCTTTCGCTCGACCCCTACATGCGTGGGCGGATGAGCGCCGCGAAGAGCTACGCGAAGCCGGTGGAGCTCGGCGAGGTGATGGAGGGCGAGACGGCGGGCGAGGTGCTCGCCTCCAACGACCCGCGCTTCGCGCCCGGCGATCTCGTGGCCGGCGGGCGGGGCTGGCAGCGCCTCTGCGCGGTGGAGGGGGCGCGGCTGCGCAAGGTGGACGCGACGCTGGCGCCGCTGCCGGCCTGGCTCGGCGTGCTCGGCATGCCGGGCCTGACCGCCTGGGTGGGGCTCGAGGACATCGGCCAGCCCAAGCCGGGCGAGACGGTGGTGGTCAGCGCCGCCTCGGGCGCGGTGGGCCAGGTGGTGGGCCAGCTCGCGAAGGCGCGGGGCGCGCGCGTGGTCGGCATCGCGGGCGGGCCGGCGAAATGCGCCTTCGTGACCGGGGAGCTGGGCTTCGACGCCTGCCTCGACCATCGCCAGCCGCTCGAGGCGCAGCTCGACGCCGCCTGCCCCGAGGGGGTGGACGTTTACTGGGAGAATGTGGGCGGGCCGGTGCAGGCGGCAGTGTTCCCGCGCCTGCGCGATTTCGGCCGGATGGTGATGTGCGGGATGATCGCGCAGTACAACATCGCCCCCGGGGCCGATGCGTCGGGCGCGCCGCCCGGGCCCAATCTGGGGCCCGTGGTGCGCAAGCGGCTGCGCATCCAGGGTTTCATCGTCAGCGACACGGGCTGGGGGCGCTACGACGCCTTCCTCGCCGAGATGCGCCCGCTCATCGCCGCGGGGCGCATGCGCTGGCGCGAGGATGTGGTGGAGGGGCTGCGCAACGCCCCGCGCGCCTTCATCGGCCTGCTGCGGGGCGAGAATTTCGGCAAGCTGCTGGTGCGGGTGGACTGATACGGGCGGCATGACATGCCGCCCGTATCGCGCGCAGGGTTGGTGTGGCGGCTGCGCGCCGAAACAAGGGCATACCAGCGGCCGCACCGCATCTTCAGGAGTTAAGATCAGCGGCCGCTGGTATGATCCTCACTCGCGCCGCAGCACCCGGTCCGTGAACCAGGTGGCGAGGGGGCGGGGGCGGAAGGCGGCGCGCAGCGCCTGCTCGTCATACTCGCGCGCGAGCCATTCCTCGAAGGAGAGGCCGCGCGCCTCGGCCTGCGCATAGGCGGCGAAGAAGGCGTCCAGGATGCCGGTCTTGGCCGCCGCGACATGGCCGTAGCGCAGCGAGAGCTCCTCCGCCGCGCGCGCCGCGCCCTGGCCCTGGATCAGCCGCCAGACCCCGGCCGCCAGCCCCGTGCGGTCCGCGCCCGACTTGCAGTGGATCAGGATGGGCTCGGGCAGGCTGCGGTAGAGATGGATCAGGCGCCGCAGCCGGTCCTTGTGCGGCGCGCCGCGGCTCTCGAAGGGCTGGTCGGCGTGGGCGAGGCCGAGCGCGGCGGCCGCCTCGCGCCCGAGCGAATCCGCCCCGCAGCCCGCGCGCTGGCCGCGCAGGTTGATCACGCTGCGGATGCCGAAGCGCCGCGCCGCCTGCTCGAGCTGCCAGGGCAGGGGATGGTTGGAGCGGTAGAGGCGGCCATGCTCCACCACCCCCCAGTTGCGCCAGGGGATGCGCAGCAGCGCATGGTCCACGAGAAGCGCGTTCAGCCAGCGGGACATGCCCGCCTGTTACTACTCCAGCCGCGCGCCGGAAATCCGGACCATCTCCTGCCACAGCGGGCGCTCGCGCCGCGCGCGCTCCCACACCCCGTCGGGGGCGGAGGCGATGGCGCGCGCGCCGGTGCGCAGGAAGCGCTCCTGGGTGGCGGGCTCGGCCGCGATCTGCTGCATCAGCGCGCTGGCGCGCTGCACGATGGGCTGCGGCACGCCGGCGGGGAAGCCGAAGGCGCACCAGGACTGCACGTTGAAGTTCTCCACGCCCGCTTCGCCCATGGTGGGCACATCGGGCAGGGCGGGGTGGCGCTCGGCGCTGGTGACGGCGAGCGCGCGCATCCGCCCCTCCTGGATCACCGGCACGTAGCTCGCGAGGTTGTCGATGGCGAAGCTGACATCGCCCGAGAGCATGGCCGGGATGGTCTGGGCCGCGCCGCGGAAGGGGACGTGGGTGGCGTCGAGGTTGTGGCGCGCGGCGAAGAGCGCGCCCGAGAGGTGCGGCGTGGTGCCGATGCCCGGCGAGCCGTAGGAGACGCCCTGCCGCCGCGCCCGCGCCCACTCCACGAACTCCCGCACGGTGCGCGAGGGGTTGTGCGCGGCGGGCACGACCAGGACGTTCGGCAGCTCCCAATGCAGCGAGATGGGCTGGAAGTCGCGGTCCGGATTGAAGGGCAGGCGTTCGTAGAGGAACATGCCGATGGCCCAGACCGTGAGCGTCAGCGGCCCCATGGTGTAGCCGTCGGGCGTGGCCTTGGCGATGGCGTCCGCGCCGATGTTGCCGCCCGCGCCGGGGCGGTTCTCCACCGGGAAGGACTGGCCGGTGACGGCCTGCAGCCGCTCGCAGAGGATGCGGCAGAGCACGTCGGTGCTGCCGCCCGGTGGCCAGGGCACGATCACGCGCACCGGGCGCTCGGGCCATTGCGGCTGGGCGAGGGCCGGGGCGGCGAGGGGGCTGAGCAGGCCTGCGGCGAGCAGGGTGCGGCGGTGGGTCATTCTCGGTTCCTCCCGTTCGGGCGGAGGATGCGGCGGTCTCGCCCGTTCAACAACCCGGCATTAACGGCTCTGCCATGAAAATGCCCCGGGCCCGGCGCGAAGCCGCCCCGGCGGGCGGCGAGAAGCGGGCCGAGAAGGGTGCCGGCCATGCTGATCCGATTCTATCGCCGCTTCCGCCACTGGCTCCGCTACCGGCCGGAGCGCCGCTACATGCGCGGCGGGCGCAGCGCGGCGTGACTCAGACCAGCGGCCGCGGTTCCTGACCCGCGCGAAAGCGGCGCGGCCGCTGGTATGCCCTCGGTTCGGCGCGCAGCCGCCACACCGGGCCCCGACGCGGCGTGCCGCGTCGGGTGGCGCCGACCCTGCGCGCGATACGGGCGGCGCACGATACGGGCGGCATGCGATGCCGCCCCTGTCACCACGCCGCCTCCGGCGGCAGCGACATCAGAATCGCCTCCACATTCCCGCCCGTCTTCAGGCCGAAGATGGTGCCGCGGTCGTGCAGGAGGTTGAACTCCACATAGCGCCCGCGGCGGCGGAGCTGGTGCTGGCGTTCGGCCTCGGTCCAGGGCTCGTGCATGCGCCGGCGCAGGATGGCCGGATAGGCCTCGAGGAAGGCGAGGCCCACATCCTTCGTGAAGGCGAAATCGGCCTGCGCGCCCTTGCCCGGCGTGCGATCGCCCAGCCAGTCGTAGAAGATGCCGCCGAGGCCCCGCGTCTCGCCGCGGTGCGGCAGGAAGAAGTACTCGTCGCACCACTGCTTGAAGCGCGGGTAGTAGGCGGGGTCGTGGCGGTCGCAGGCGGCGCGGAAGGCGGCGTGAAAATCGGCCGCGTCCTGCTTCGCCTCGGGGCTGTCCACGTCCATCGGCGTGATGTCGCCGCCGCCGCCGAACCAGGCGCGGGTGGTGACGATGAAGCGCGTGTTCATGTGCGCGGTCGGCGCGCGCGGCGAGCGGGGGTGCGCCACCAGCGAAATCCCGGTGGCGAGGAATCGCGGATCCTCCTCCGCGCCCGGGATCTGCTTGCGGAACTCCGGGCTGAACTCGCCCCAGACGGTGGAGACGTTCACCCCCACCTTCTCGAGCACCCGCCCGCGCATCAGCCCCATCACGCCGCCGCCGCCCCCGGCCCTGCTCCAGGGCGTGTAGGTGAAGCGCCCGGGGGGCAGATGCGCGTGCGGGCCCTCGGCCAGCGCGTCCTCCACCGCTTCGAAGGCGGCGCAGAGCCTGTCGCGCAGGGATTCGAACCAGAGGCGGGCGGGCTCGGCCAGCGGGTGGACGGGCGGGGTGGACGCGGAATCGGTCATGGCGGCAGCCTAGCACCCTCGGCGCGGAATCCATGTTCCGGGCCCGGGCGGACGGTTGCCACTTCACGGGAGCGTCCCTAATACGCGGCAGGCGCGACGGAGGGGCGCGGGCCGAGGCCTGCGCGCCGACCCGGAACGGAAGGCGAATGCCCCCGCGGGGGCGACATCGAGGTGATCGCGATGGCGGAGATGGTGACGGCGCAGGGCGCTTCGCAAGGGGCCGGGGCGCCGGAGGTCACGAAGCGGGACTTCCTGAAGCTGACGACGACGGCCTTCGCCGCGGTGGGCGTGGGCGCCATCGTCTGGCCCTTCATCGCCTCGATGAACCCGGCGCGCGACGTGCTGGCGCTGGCCAGCACCGAACTCGACCTCTCGCCCATCGGCGTGGGCCAGTCGGTCACCGTGATGTGGCGCGGCAAGCCGGTCTTCGTGCGCCACCGCACGCCCGAGCAGATCGCCGCCGCCCGCGCCGTGCCGCTCTCCGAACTGAAGGATCCTGCCACCGACGAGAGCCGCGCCCCGCGGCCCGAATGGCTGGTGATGATCGGCGTCTGCACGCATCTGGGCTGCGTGCCGCTCGGCCAGAAGCCGACGGACCCGGCGGGCGACTTCAACGGCTGGTTCTGCCCCTGCCATGGCAGCCACTACGACACCTCGGGCCGGATTCGGCGCGGCCCCGCGCCGACCAACCTGGAAATCCCGCCCTACAGCTTCATGAGCCCCACCCAGATCCGCATTGGCTGAGGGCGCGCGGGCGGCGGGTATGGTCCCGCCCCGCCCGGCCCCACCCGACCAGAGGACGAGCACCATGGCCATCGGCCTGCACGACAGCCCGTTCAAGAACCCCGTGATCCGCTGGGTGGACCAGCGGCTGCCGGTGTTCACGATGATGCAGAAGGAGTACGGGACCTTCCCGACCCCTCGCAACTTCAACTATTTCTGGAACTTCGGCGCGCTGGCCATGATCAACCTGCTGATCATGATCGCCACCGGCGTGTTCCTCTCCATGCACTACACGGCGCACACCGCCTACGCCTTCGACAGCGTGGAGCGGATCATGCGCGACGTGAACTACGGCTGGCTGATCCGCTACGTGCACATGAACGGCGCCTCGATGTTCTTCATCGTGGTGTACATCCACATCTGGCGCGGCCTCTACTACGGCTCCTACAAGGCGCCGCGCGAGCTGCTGTGGATGCTGGGCGTGGTCATCTTCCTGCTGATGATGGCCACCGCCTTCATGGGCTATGTGCTGCCCTGGGGGCAGATGTCCTTCTGGGGCGCTACGGTGATCACCAACCTGTTCAGCGCCATCCCGCTGGTGGGGCAGGACATCGTGATCTGGCTGTGGGGCGGCTTCAGCGTGGACAACCCCACGCTCAACCGCTTCTTCTCGCTGCACTACCTGCTGCCCTTCGTGATCGTGGGCGTGGTGTTCCTGCACGTCGCGGCGCTGCACATCACCGGCTCGAACAACCCGCTCGGCATCGAGCCCAAGGGCCCGCAGGACACGCTGCCCTTCCACCCCTACTACACGATCAAGGACAGCGTGGGCATGGTGGCGTATTTCGCCGTGTTCGCCTTCCTCGTGTTCTTCATGCCGAACTACCTGGGCCACCCGGACAACTACATCCCGGCCAACCCGCTCTCCACGCCCGCGCACATCGTGCCCGAGTGGTATTTCCTGCCCTTCTACGCCATCCTGCGCGCGGTGCCGGACAAGCTGGGCGGCGTGGTGCTGATGTTCGGCTCCATCGCCATCCTCTTCGTGCTGCCCTGGCTGGACACCTCGAAGGTGCGCTCCATGCGCTTCCGGCCGATCGCGCGCATCTTCCTGCTTCTCTGGACGATCAACTTCTTCGTGCTGATGTGGGTGGGGGCGAAGCCCGCCGAGGGGCACTATGTGCTGATCGCGCAGATCGCCACGGTGGTGTACTTCGCCTACTTCCTCGTGGTGCTGCCCGCGCTCGGCCGCCTCGAGAAGCCGCTGCCGCTGCCCGAGAGCATCGCCCGCGCGGTGCTGGGCCCGAACGCGACCCTGGGCGGCGGGCCCGTGCCCGGCGCCGTCGCCGCCAAGCCGATGGACAAGGCCTGATCCGATGCGTGTGATCCGCTCCCTCGCCCTCGCCGCCTCGCTGTTCGCCGCCGGCCCCGCGCTGGCCGCGGGCAGCGCGCCCACCCCGCCGGATGCGCGCTTCGGCTTCGCCGGCTTCTTCGGCACCTTCGACCGCGGCGCGCTGCAGCGCGGCTTCCAGGTGTACAAAGAGGTCTGCGCCGCCTGCCACGCGATGCGCCAGCTCTCCTACCGCAACCTGCTGGAGATCGGCCTCTCCGAGGCCCAGGTGCGCGAGATCGCGGCGCAGTTCCAGGTGACCGACGGCCCGAACGACGAGGGCCAGATGTTCGAGCGGCCCGCCCGGCTCTCCGACCGCTTCCGCCGCCCCTTCCCGAACGAGCAGGCGGCGCGCGCAGCCAACAACGGCGCCTATCCGCCCGACCTCTCGGTGATGGTGAAGGCCCGGCCGGACGGCGCGAACTACCTTTACGCGCTGCTCACCGGCTATGTGGACCCGCCGCCGGGCGTCGAGGTCATGGAGGGCATGCACTACAACGCCTGGTTCCCGGGCCACCAGATCGCCATGCCCAACATCCTCAATCCCGACGGGGTGGAGTATGCCGACGGCACCCCCGCCACCGTCGAGCAGCAGGCGCGCGACGTCACCACCTTCCTCGCCTGGGCGGCCGAGCCGGAGCTGGAGCAGCGCCGCCGCATGGGGGTGCAGGTGCTCATCTTCCTCGCCATCCTGGGCGGCCTCGTCTATGCGACGAAGCGCAAGGTCTGGGCCGACGTGAAGCACTGACGCGCCCGCAGGCGCGCCTCGGGCAAGGGCCGCTCCCGCAAGGGGGCGGCCCTTTGCGTGTGGCGCAGGTTCAGGCGTGGCCCACGGGGCCGAGGCCATCCTCCGTCGTGGCCCGCACCACGGCGGCGAATAGGCGCAGCGCATCGGGCCCGCCCTGGTCGCGCAGCGCGCCGGTCTCCATTTCCAGGGCCAGCAGCTCGGCGTGCTCGGCGAGCGTCTCGGCCGCGCGGCGCAGCGCCTCGCGCGCGAGCGCGAGCTGCAACTCGTCGGTCAGGCTGGACCACTGCCCGTCCTGGCCTGGAAGGGCCTGATCGCCGTGCAGGGAGAAATCCTCGGAGGGCATGAGGGCGGTTCCTCTCGCCCGCCCTCCTGGCGGTGTGGGTCGCGGACATCACGCCGGCGCCTTGCCGGCCCCCTCTTGTCGCCCCGCCCCGCTTAACGAAGCCCTACCGCGCGCCGGGCGCGGGCCGCCGTCGCGGCCCCGGCCCTGCAGGCCG
>JBKBSR010000475.1:0-1801 GCA_046291055.1 Roseococcus sp. | reverse complement strand
TGCCAGGCGGCCTCGGAGGTGGTGCGGTTGGTCACGGCGTGCATGTAGAGGGCGGTGGGGTTGAGCCGCACCGCCACACCCTGGGCGCGGGCGCGCCAGGAGAGGTCCACATCCTCGCAATACATGAAGAACCCCTCGTCGAAGCCGCCGATGCGCTCCCACACCGCGCGCGGGATGGCGAGGCAGGCGCCCGAGGCCCAGGGCGTGTCGAAGCCCTCCGGGTCGAAGGGCTTGGGGTGCTCGGCGGGGAATTGCCGGGCCTCGACCAGCGCCGCGCGCCCGGCCGCCTCGACCATGCGCGCCAGCGCCTCGATGCAGCCGGGGTGGAAGAATCCGTCCGGGTTGGCGGCGATGTAGAGGTCGGCGCCCGCGGCGAAGGCCTCCCGCATCATCGCGTTGTGGCCCGCGCCGAAGCCGATGTTGCCGCGGGGCGGCAGGCGGCGCACCCAGGGGGGGCTTTCCACCGGCTCGCCATTGTCGAGCTGCAGCACCGACCCGCCGCCGAGCGGGGCGAGGGCGAGGCGCGCGCTCTCGAGGCAGCGCGCCACCTCCTCCGGCGGATTGTTGTAGGTCACCACGCCCACCGCGACCGAGAGCGCGGGCATGGGCAGGTCGAGGCCGAGGCGCTCGCGCTGGCGGGCGGCGTCGTGCCGCGGGGGCGGGGGCGCCGCGCCCTCGCGCGCTGCGGGCCGGGGCGGGGGTGCGAGCTCCACCTCCCGCCCGCCGCGCAGCCGCGTCACCAGCGCGCGCAGCGGGCGGGTGATGCGCCAGCTCGTGCTCGCGCGCATGGCGGCGAGGAAGCCCTCGAGCCGCGCCACCTCCGCCTCCAGGGCGGCGATGCGGGCCGAGCGCGCCGCGCGCTCCTGGCCGAGCGCCTGCTCCGCCGCCTCCAGCGCGGCCCGCGCCCCGGCCGAATGCCAGGCGTCGAGCTGGCTCGACTCCACGTAGAGGCTGGCCGAGGGCAGGCGCAGCGGCGCGTCCGAGCAGGCGGCCAGCAGATAGAGCGGCCGGGCGAAGCCCTGCTGCGCCTCGAAATGCGCCTCGCCGCGCCGGTCGAAGCTCAGCGCCGCGCCCATGGCCGGCGCGCCCGCGATGGGCAGGATCGCCGAGCCCACCATGGGCCGCTGCCCGTAGAGGGTGACGTGGCGGAAGCGGCCCGAGACCAGCGCCATGAACTCGGGCTGGTCGAGCTCGCGCACATGGAAGGCGTTGGCCGGGCGGCCATCGGGCGAATACACGTCGCGGTCGGGGGTGGAGAGCAGCAGCACGCCCCCGGGGCGCAGCACGCGGCGGATTTCGGCGAGGAAGGCCTCGTGCTCGTAGAAATGCTCCAGCGTCTCGAAGGAGGCGACGAGGTCCACCGAGGCGTCGGGCAGGGGGATGGCGCGCCCGTCGCCCTGGCGGAAGGAGAGGTTGGGCCGGCGGTAGTTCCGCTCGGCGAAGCGCACCGCCTCCTCGGAGACATCCACGCCGAGGACGCTCTCGGCCACCTGCGCCATCAACTCCGCGCCGTAGCCCTCGCCGCAGGCGATGTCGAGCACGCGCAGGCCGCGCGCCATCTCGCGGGCCAGGAAATAGCGGTGCAGATGCTCGATCTCGATCTGCCCCTGCGCCGCGCCGGTCATGCGCTCCCCGGTGAAGCCGAGCGGCGCCGGGGGCTGCGCGCGCGTGAAGATCTCGCCCAACTCGCACTCCTCGCAGGCGGCCTGGCCGCCGTGATGCCCTATCCGTCGGCCGCGCCGAGCGAGGCCGAGAGCGCCGGCGCGGCCACCAGCGCCCCGTTGTGGTGGGGGTTGGCCAC
>JBKBSR010000113.1:0-8801 GCA_046291055.1 Roseococcus sp. | reverse complement strand
GCTTTGCCACCGAGTGGTGTTTTGGTGATATCGAGGCGGTGGCCGGGCCGCGGCTGGATGGCGTCGTGCTGCCCAAGCTCGAATCCCCGGCCGAGCTGGTGGCGGTGGACTGGATGCTCTCCGCGCTGGAGCGCGCGCGGGGCCTCGCCCCCCGCGCCATCGAGCTGATGCCCATCGTGGAGAGCGCGCGCGGCCTCGCCGCCCTGCCGGCGCTGGCCGCCGCCGCGGCCGGGCTGGGCGGGCGGGTGAAGCGCCTGGCCTTCGGCGCGGGGGACTACACGCTCGATCTCGGCCTCGCCTGGGGGCGGGAGGAGGAGGAGCTCGTCCCCGCCCGCGCCGCGATGGTGCTGCACAGCCGCGCCGCCGGGCTCGATGCGCCGGTGGACACGGTCTGGATCGAGCTCGCCGATGGCGAGGGCTTCGCCGCCTCCTGCGCGCGCGGCGCGGCGCTGGGCTTCCAGGGCAAGCTCTGCATCCATCCCGACCAGATCGCGCCCGCCAACGCCGCCTTCTCCCCGCCGGCCGAGGAGGTGGCGCGGGCGCGGCGCATCCTCGCCGCCTTCGCCGCGGCCGAGGCCGAGGGCCTCGCCTCCATTCGCGTCGAGGGCCGCTTCGTGGACTACCCGATCGTGGACAAGGCGCGCCGGCTGGTCGCGCTGGCCGACGCCATCGCGGCGGCCGAGGGCGGCGCCGGCGCGGCTTGACCGCGCCCGCGGCGCGCCGCGAAATGCCGGAAAGCCAGGAGGGAACGCCGCATGACCGATGCCAGGGCCGCCGCGCCGCCGGCGCCCATGCCGCTCGACGGCCTGCGCGTGCTCGATGTCTCGAGCTTCATCGCCGGCCCCTTCTGCACCGCCCAGCTCGCCGAGTTCGGCGCGGAGGTGATCAAGCTCGAACTGCCCGGCCTGGGCGATCCGCTGCGCCAGTTCGGCAGCCGCGCCGCCTGCGGCGAGACGCTGCCCTGGCTCTCCGAATGCCGGAACAAGAAATCCGCCACGCTGGATCTGCGCCGGCCCGAGGGGGCGGCGCTGCTGCTGCGCATGGCGCGCGAGGCCGATGTGCTGGTGGAGAACTTCCAGCCCGGGACGATGGAGCGCTGGGGCCTCGGCCCCGAGGCGCTGCACGCGGCCAATCCCGGGCTGATCATGGTGCGCATCTCGGGCTACGGGCAGACGGGGCCCTATGCGGGGCGGCCGGGCTTCGGGCGCATCGGCAACGCCTTCGGCGGCCTCGCCTTCCTCGCCGGCTACCCGGACCGGCCGCCGGTGACGCCGGGCTCGGCCACCATCCCGGACTATCTGGCGGGGCTCTACGGCGCCTTCGGCGCGCTGCTCGCGCTGCAGGCGCGCCACCGCACGGGGCGGGGGCAGGTGATCGACATCGGGCTCTACGAGCCCGTCTTCCGCATCCTGGACGAGCTGGCGCCCGCCTTCCAGCAGCACGGCACCATCCGCCAGCGCATGGGGCCGGGCACGGTGAACGTGGTGCCGCACAGCCACTACCCCACGAAGGACGGGCGCTGGATCGCCATCGCCTGCACCTCGGACAAGATCTTCGGCCGGCTCGCCGAGGCGATGGGCGAGCCGGAGCTGGCCGAGGAGGGGCGCTGGGGCCGGCTGGCCCGGCGCGAGGCCGAGCGCGAGGCGGTGGACGCGCATGTGGCGGCCTGGACCGCGCGCCTGACGCGCGACGAGGCGCTCGCCCTCTGCGAGCGGTTCCAGGTGCCCTGCGGGCCGCTCTACGCCATCGACGAGATCTTCGAGGATCCGCAGTACCGCGCGCGCGGCAACATCGCCTGGGTGGAGGACGAGCGGGTGGGGCGGCTCGCCATCCCCAACCTGGTGCCGCGCCTGTCGGAGACGCCGGGCGCGATCAAGTGGCTCGGCCCGCCGCTCGGGGCGCACAACGAGGAGGTGTATCGCGGCTGGCTCGGCCTGTCCGAGGCCGAGATGGCCCGGCTCGCGGAGGCCGGGGTGATCTGACCGCACGCCCCCCTCCCGCCGGGCGCCGCGGGGCGGCGCGCCGGCGGCGGGGGCGCGGCGTCAGCCCACGATCTCGCAGCCGGCGAAGAAATAGGCGATCTCGATCGCCGCGTTCTCCGGGCTGTCGGAGCCATGCACCGAGTTCGCCTCGATGCTCTCGGCGAAGAGCTTGCGGATGGTGCCCTCCGCCGCGTTGGCCGGGTTGGTCGCGCCCATCAGCTCGCGGTTCTTGGCCACCGCGTTCTCGCCCTCCAGCACCTGCACCACCACGGGGCCGGAGACCATGAAGTCCACCAGGTCGTTGTAGAAGGGGCGGGCGGCGTGGACCTTGTAGAACTCCTTGGCCTGGGCCCGGCTCATCCAGATGCGCTTCTGCGCCACGATGCGCAGCCCGTTCTCCTCGAAGATCGCGTTGATCCTGCCGGTCAGGTTGCGGCGCGTCGCGTCGGGCTTGATGATGGAAAAGGTGCGTTCGATGGCCATGTGGGCGTCCTCTGACGTCGGATCGCGCGCCTTCAAGCCTGCCGCCGCTTCCCGCGCAAGCCCCGAGGACGCTACACCCCGCGCATGACGGTGCTCACCATCCGCGACCTCACGCTGCGCATGGCCGGCCGGCCGCTGCTGGAGGGCGCCTCGCTGCAGGTGGACACGGGGCGCAAGATCGGGCTCGCCGGGCGCAACGGGGCGGGCAAGTCCACGCTGATCCGCGCCATACTGGGCGAGGTGGCGCCCGATGGCGGCGAGATCCGCCTCGCCGCCCGCGCCCGCCTCGGCCATGTCGCGCAGGAGGCGCCGGCGGGCGAGGAGTCGCTGCTCGATGTGGTGCTCGCCGCGGATGCGGAACGCGCCGCGCTGCTGGCGGAGCTGCAGGCCGGGCCCGATCCCGCCCGCGCCGCCGACATCCACGAGCGCCTGATCGCCATCCGCGCCGAGGCCGCCCCCGCCCGCGCCGCCGCCATCCTCGCGGGGCTCGGCTTCGACGGGGCCGCCCAGGCCCGGCCCTCGCGCGAGTTTTCGGGCGGCTGGCGCATGCGCGTCTCCCTCGCCCGCGCCCTGTTCCTGGAGCCCGACCTGCTGCTGCTGGACGAGCCGACCAACCACCTGGACCTCGAGGCCGCGCTCTGGCTGGAGGAGTGGCTGCGGAAGTTCTCCGGCGCGGCCATCGTGATCAGCCATGACCGCGGCCTGCTGGATCGCTGTGTGGACGCCATCGCGCATCTCGACCAGCGGCGCATCACCCTCTACCCGGGCGCTTTCGAGAGCTTCCTGCGCATCCGCACCGAGCGCGCGCAGCAGCAGGCGGCGCAGGCCGCGCGCATCGCCGCCCAGCGCGCCCACATGCAGGCCTTCGTGGACCGCTTCCGCGCCAAGGCCACCAAGGCGCGCCAGGCGCAATCCCGCCTCAAGGCGCTGGAGCGGCTGCCCCCCATCGAGGCCATCGTGGAGGAGACGCCCACCCGCTTCGCCTTCCCCGAGCCCGAGCAGCTTCCCCCGCCCATCCTGCAGCTCCGCCGCGGGGTGGCGGGCTATGGCGAGCGGGTGGTGCTGCGCGGCCTCGATCTGCGGCTCGACCAGGAGGACCGCATCGCGCTGCTGGGCGCGAACGGCAACGGCAAGTCCACGCTGGCGAAGCTGCTCGCGGGGCGGCTCGCGCCGCTGGCGGGCGAGATGCACCGCGACCGGCGGCTGCGCGTGGGCTATTTCGCCCAGCACCAGGCCGAGGAGCTGGACCCCGCCGGCACGCCCCTCTCCCACATGGCCGAGGCCCTGCCGCGCGCGAACGAGACGCAATGCCGCGCGCAGCTCGCCCGCTTCGGCCTGGACGCGGACCGGGCGGAGACGCCCGTCGCCTCCCTCTCGGGCGGCGAGAAGGCGCGGCTGCTGCTGGCGCTGACCACGCGCGAGGCGCCGCATCTGCTCATCCTCGACGAGCCGACCAACCACCTCGACATGGACGCGCGCGAGGCGCTGGTGCGCGCCCTGGCCGACTACCAGGGGGCGGTGGTGCTCATCAGCCACGACCCGCACCTGGTGGAGCTGGTGGCCGACCGGCTCTGGCTCGTGGCCGAGGGCACGGTGCGCCCCTTCGAGGGCGACCTCGAGGACTACCGCGCCCATCTGGCCGAGCGCGCGCGCGCCGCGGCCAAACCCGCCGAGGCGCCGGCGCGGCGCGACGAACGCCGCGAACGCGCCGAGCAGCGGCAGAACCTCGCCCCCCTGCGGCAGCGGCTGAAGGCGGTGGAGGCGCAGATGGAGAAGCTCGCGCAGGAGGCGCGGGTGATCGACGACGCGCTCTCCGACCCGCGGCTCTACGAGCGGAACAAGCCCGACCTCATCGCCCGCGCCACCGCCCGCCGCGCCACCATCGCGCGCGAGATGGAGGCGCTGGAGGGCGAGTGGCTGACGCTGAGCGAGGCCCTGGAGGCGGCCTGATTCGCGCCCTATCCTCGGCGCGGACACGCCAGGACATGCGATGACCGAGGAGAGCCTCCCGCCCCTTCCCCTGCCGCCGGGCCTGCGCGCGCGCGTCATCCCGCATGTGAACGGGCTGTCCATGCATGTGCTGGAGGCGGGCGAGCCGGGGCGGCCGCTGATCCTGCTGCTGCACGGTTTCCCGGAGCTCGCCTATTCCTGGCGGCATGTGATGGGGCCGCTCGCGGCCGCCGGCTATCACGTCGTCGCGCCCGACCAGCGCGGCTATGGCCGCACCACCGGCGCGGATGCGCGCTTCGAGGCCGATCTCGCCGCCTACCGGCTGATGAACCTGGCGCGGGACGCGATGGGGCTGGTCGCCGCGCTCGGCGCGCCGCGGGTGCGGCTGCTGGTGGGGCATGATTTCGGCTCGCCCGTCGCGGCCTATGCCGCGCTGATCCGGCCCGACCTCTTCCCCGCCCTGGCGCTGATGTCCGCCCCCTTCGCCGGCCCGCCGGCGCGGCTCGGCGACGGCGCGCCGCCACCCGCGCAGGACATCGTGGCGGAGCTCGCCGCCATCGGGCGCAAGCACTACCACTGGTACTACTCGACGCCCGAGGCGGACGCGGACATGCGCGGCGCGCCGCAGGGCCTCGCCGCCTTCCTGCGCGGCTACTACCACATGAAGAGCGCGGATTGGCCGCACAACGCGCCGCACCCGCTGGCCGCCTGGACGGCGGCGGAGCTGGCGAAGCTGCCCACCTACTACGTGATGAATCTCCACGAGACGATGGCGCAGACGGTGGCCCCGCACACGCCCGCGCACGCGGCCCCCTGGCTGACGGAGGCGGAGCTCGCCGTCTATGCGGCGGAATATGCGCGTACCGGCTTCCAGGGCGGGCTCAACTGGTATCGCATCCGCACCTCGCGCCGCTTCGACGCCGATCTCGAGGCCTTCGCGGGGCGCGCCATCGCCGTGCCCTCGCTGTTCATCGCGGGGGCGGCGGACTGGGGCATCCACCAGGTTCCGGGCGCGCTGGCGCGGATGAACGGCACGGCCTGCACCGCCATGCGCGCCGTGCATCTGGTCCCTGGCGCGGGGCATTGGGTGCAGCAGGAGCAGCCCGCGGCCGTGACGCGCCATCTTCTCGATTTCCTCGCCACCCTGCCGGAGTGAGCCCGATGCGCCTTCCCCGCCGCCCGCTGTTCGCGCTGCCCGCGCTGCTCGCCGCGCCCGCCGTGGCGCGCGCGCAATCCGCGCCGCTGCGCGTGATCGTGCCCGCCCCGCCGGGCGGCTCGACCGACATCCTGGCCCGGGTGGTGGGCGAGCGGGCGGGGGCGCTGCTCAACCAGCCGGTGGTGGTGGACAATCGCGGCGGCGCGGGCGGCATCATCGGCGCCGAGGCCGCGGCGCGCGCCGCGCCCGACGGCAACACGGTGGTGCTGGGCCACAACCAGACCCACGCCTCCAACCAGTGGATGGCGCGCAACCTGCCCTACCATGTCATCGAGAGCTTCACGCCCGTGGCGCGGCTCGCCACCGTGCATCACGCGACGGTGGTGCCCGCCGCCTCGCGCGCGCGCGACATGGCGGGGCTGGTGGCGATGGGCCGCAATGGCGGGCGCGTCTCCTACGCCTCCTCGCAGGCGGGCTCGGCCTCGCATGTGATCGCGGAGACCTTCGTGCGCCGCACGGGCATGGACGCGACGCATGTGCCCTATCGCGGCGGCGGGCCGGCGACGCAGGACACGGTGGCGGGGGTGGTGGATTTCTACGTCTCCACCTGGCCCGGCGTGGTGAGCCTGGTGCGCGAGGGGCGGCTGCGCGCCCTCTCCATCGGCGCGCCGGCGCGGCTCGGTGACTTCCCGGATCTGCCCACGGCGGCGGAGGCGGGGTTTCCCTTCATGGCGGTGGATGCCTGGTTCGGCCTCTTCGCGCCGCGCGGCACGGCGCTGCCGCGCGTGGAGCAGATCGCCGCCGCCTTCCTCCAGGCGCTGGGCGAGCCCGCCGTGGCGGCGCGCGCGGTGGCCGCGGGGCTGAACGCCGCGCCGCTGACGCCGCTGGAGTTCGGCGCCTTCCAGCAGGAGGAGGTGGCGCGCTGGCGCGAGATGGCGGCGCTGACGGGGATCATGATGGATTCTTGAGCTCCCCACGAAGTTTTCGGCGCCGCGAACGGCGCTGCGCGCCGTGTGCGGCGCCGAAACCTTCGCGACGACGCGCAGCGGCGTCGTGGGGTGTTGCACGGGGAGCCAGTCACCCCCGCTCCCACCCCCGCGCCGTCTGCCGCCAATAGGTCAGCCCATGGCCCGCCGCCTTGGCGGCCGCCCAGCGTCGCCGCGCGGCCTCCACCTGCGCCGCGTCGCCGCCGTCGAACAGGTCGAAGACGCGCGCGTAGAGATCGAGATGCGCGCTCTCCGCGCCCTCGGTCAGGAACAGGTGCTGCGCGCCGTTCGCCGGAGGGGCGTCCTCCAGCGTCAGGAAGATGGGCTGCCGCTCTGCATCCCGGGTGCCGTGCGGCAGCCAGTCGGGCTCGGGGCAGGTCCAGAGCGCATCGTCCAGCGCGCGCAGCCGCTCCTCGCTGGCGCAGAGCACCAGGGCGCGGGCGGGCAGGGCCAGCACCCGGCCCAGCAGGCGCGGCAGCGCCTGTTCGAGGGTGGAGCGTGTGAGGTGGTAGAAGCCGATCTCCGCCATCAGGCGATGTCGAGCACGATGTTCCCGATGGCGCTGCCCGCCTGCACGATCTCGTGCGCCGCCGCGCATTCGGCGAGCGGCAGCCGCCCGGCGATGGCGTGGATCAGCGCGCCCTCCGTGAGCCAGCGCGTCAGCAGCGCCTCGCACTCGGCGCGGGCGGGAGCGCTCAGCTCGTAGACGATGAAGAAGCGCAGGCCGATGCCGCCGAGGATCAGGGGGAAGAAGGGCAGGGTGAACTCGGCCGCGCCCGAGCCATAGACGACGCAGAGCCCGTCCTTCGCCAGCAGCTTCGGCAGCAGCGGCGCATTGGCGGCGATGTCCACCTCCACGATGCGGTCCACGCCGCGGCCCTCGGTCAGTTCCTGCACGCGCTCGGCCGCGTCCTCCTGGCGGTAATCCACGCAGGCGTCGGCGCCGGCCTCCATGGCGCGGCGCGCCTTCTCGGGGCTCGAGACGGTGGCGATCACCTGCCGCGCGCCCAGCCGCCGCGCGAACTGGATGGCGTAATGCCCCACCGCGCCGGCGCCGCCCGCCACCAGCACGCTCTGCCCCGCCACGCCGCCATCGATGAGCACCGCGCGCAGCGCCGTCAGCGCCGGGATGCCGAGGCAGGCGCCCTCGACGAAGGAGGTGGTGTCGGGCAGCCGCACCGCCTGGGCCGAGGGCAGGGCGATGTACTGCGCCGCGGTCCCGAAGGCGCGCTTCCACTGGCCGTTCCAGATCCACACCCGCTCGCCGATGCGCCCGGGGTTCACGCCGGGGCCCACCGCCTCGATCACGCCCGCCCCGTCGCTGTGCGGGATGACGCGCGGCGCGACCATGGGCCGGCTGCCCGCGCGCGCCTTCCAGTCCGAGGGATTCACGCCGGAGGCGGCGAGCCGCACCAGCACCTCGCCCGGCCCCGGCGAGGGGGTGGGCATCTCGCCGAAGACCAGCACCTCGCGGGCCGGGCCCGTGCGTTCGTACCAGACGGCCTTCATGGGGCGTGTTCCTCCCTGGGGATGGGCTGCGCGCTATATACGGTGCGGATCCTCGAAATGCCGCTCGATCAGCGCATCGAGAAGCCGCGCGCCGAAGCCGGTGGGCTGGCCCTTGGCGGCCGGCAGCTCCGGGCTCTCGGCGGAATCCACGCCGGCGATGTCGAGATGCGCCCAGGGCAGGCCGCCCACGAACTCGCGCAGGAAGGCGGCGGCGTGGCAGGCGTCGGGCAGCAGCCGCCCGCCCCAGGCACCGGAGCCGGCGGGCGCGCATTGCCGCAGGTCCGCGATGTCCGAGCGCAGATCCTCGCGGTGGCGCTCGCCGATGGGCAGAGGCCAGACGCGCTCGCCCACCGCCTCGCCTGCCGCGGCGATCAGCGCGCCCAGCGCCGCGTCGTTGCCGAACAGCCCCGCGCGGTGATGGCCGAGCGCGGTGATCACGCTGCCCGTCAGCGTCGCCACGTCGATCACCGCCTGGGGGCGGAAGCGCTGGATGGCGTGGTGCAGCGCGTCCGCCAGGATGAGGCGGCCCTCGGCATCCGTGTCCACCACCTCCACCGTGCGGCCCGAGAGGGTGGTGAGCACATCCCCGGGCCGATAGCTCGACGCTCCCAGCGCATTCTCGGCGATGGCGAGCACCGCGACCGCGGGGCAGGGCGAGCGGCGGCGCGCCAGCGCCAGCATCGCCCCCGCGCAGGCGGCCGCGCCCGCCATGTCCTGGCGCATCGCCTCCATGCC
>JBKBSR010000474.1:0-1808 GCA_046291055.1 Roseococcus sp. | reverse complement strand
GGTGTAGTGCTTCGGGCCGCTGCGTCACCCATTCGCGCAGGGCCGATGTGCGCTCGGCCACCCAGGCGCCGTCGTAGAGCCGCCGCGCCAGGGCGAGGAAGGGCGCGAGATCGACGCGCATGACGCGCGCGCCCATCGCCTCGGCCCGCGCCAGGGCGGCCTGGAACAGCGCCGCGTCCTCGGGCGTGTCGAAGAGGAGCTGCTCCTCGCGCGGCGCGGCGAGGCGCAGCGCGGGCGGCGCGGCCTCCAGCGCCCGCCAGAAAGGGGGCGCGGCGCGGCTGTAGGGATCCGCCGCGTCCTCACCGGCGGCGATGGCCAGAACCTCCGCCGCCTCGGCCACGCTGTGCGCGAAGACGGAGACGCAGTCGAGCGAGCGGCAGGCCGGCACCACGCCCCGCGTCGGGATCAGCCCGAGGCTCGGCTTCAGGCCCACGAGGTTCTGCGCCGCCGCCGGCACCCGGCCCGAGCCCGCCGTGTCCGT
The DNA here is from genome assembly GCA_046291055.1 of Roseococcus sp. Lineage (GTDB taxonomy): Bacteria > Pseudomonadota > Alphaproteobacteria > Acetobacterales > Acetobacteraceae > Roseococcus. The sequence goes on along the minus strand of JBKBSR010000474.1, from coordinate 1,327 downwards.
GCCCAGCGAGAAGGCCGCGATGCCCGCCGCCACCGCGGTCGCCGAGCCGGAGGAGGAACCGCCGGGGATGAGGTCGGCGCGCACCGCGTTGCGCGGCGTGCCATAGGGGCTGCGCGTGCCGTTCAGCCCCGTGGCGAACTGGTCGAGGTTCACCTTGCCCAGCAGCAGCGCCCCGGCCGCGCGCAGCCGCGCCACCGCCGGGGCGTCCTCGGCGGCGAGACGGGAAAAGGCCGGACAGGCGGCGGTGGTGGGCAGCCCCGCCGCGTCCATGTTGTCCTTCACCACGAAGGGCACGCCGCGCAGCGGCCCCTCGGGCAGGCGCTCGGCCTCGGCGAGGATGTCAGCGGCCGGGCGCAGGGTGATGAACAGCGCCGGGTCGTCGAAGGCGGCGATGCGCGCCAGCGCCTCCTCGGCGATGACGCGCGGGGGAAGCCCGGCGGCGAGGCGGGCGCGAACCCCGCCGATGGTGAGGCTCAACGCAGCAGTTCCGCGGCCAGCCGGAGCAGCGCGCCATCGGGCCGGCGCAGCGCCTCCAGCACGCGGAAATGATCGGCCCCCGGCACGGGCCAGAGCGGCCCGGGCGCCTGCGCCTCGGCCCGCAGCGCATGGAACACGCGCGACTGGCGGCAGAGCTCCGGCAGCTCGCGCCCGCCATAGGCGATGCCGATGGGCTTCTGCACCACCGGCCGGCGCATGGGCGAAAGCTCGAGGATCTCCTCGTCCGTCAGCTTCAGCGCGGCGTTGAGGTAGGTGTCGCGGATCGGCCCGAGATCGTAGATGCCCGAGATGCAGATGGCCGCCGTCACCACCGGATGCTCGGCGCCCAGGGCCGCGAGATGCCCGCCCGCGCTCCAGCCCGTCAGCACCACCGGGCCGGCGAGGCCATGCTCGGCCCCATGGGCCGAGAGCCAGTCCAGCGCGGCGTGGATCTGCCAGACGATGCGCGTCAGCCGCGCCTCGGGCGCGAGGGAATAGCCGCACAGCGCCGCGTTCCAGCCCATGGCCAGCGCGCCCTCGGCCATGCAGGCGAAATCCTCGCGCCGGTTGCGCTGCCAGTAGCCGCCATGGATGAAGACGAGGGTGGGAGCCGAAGGATCGCCGCCCGGGTAGAGATCCCATGCCTCGCGCGGCGAGGCGCCGTAGGCGAGGTCGAGATGGCCCGGATGGGCGGCCCGGAAGGCCTCGGAATCGGCGTTGCGCGCGGCTATCAGCGCCTCGGCGTCGGCCACCGCGCTCATGTTGTTGTAGGCCGCGTCGCGCTCGCGCTGCGTCAGCCTGGCCCAGTCGAGATCCATCGCCGCACCCTCCTGCCCTCGCGCGAAGCGAA
>JBKBSR010000473.1:0-1809 GCA_046291055.1 Roseococcus sp. | reverse complement strand
TCGGGGCTGACGCTGCTCGGCGTGATGGGGGAGGCGCCGAAGCTGACGCAGGAGGAAAGCGTGGCCTTCGTCGCCCGCGTGCTGAAGCGCGTGGCCGGGCGGGTGCCGGTGGTGGTGGGCGCCTCGGCGCCGGGCTTCGCGCCGATGAAGGCGCTCGCGCGCGCGGTGATGGACCTCGGCGCGGCGGGGGTGATGGTCTCCCCGCCGCCGGGGCTGAAGGGCGACGAGGCGGTGGTCTCCTACATCGCGCAGGCGGTGGAGACGGTGGATGCCCCCTTCGTGCTGCAGGACTACCCGCAGCTTTCGGGCATCACGATGACCGCGCCGATGATCGCGCGCATGGCCGCCGACCCGCGCGTGGTGATGCTGAAGGCCGAGGACTGGCCGGGCCTCGACAAGCTGACGGCGGTGCGGCGGCTGGAGGCGGAAGGGAAGATGCCGCGCATCGCGATCCTCGGCGGCGTAGGCGGGCAGTTCCTGCCGGAGGAGCTCGCGCGCGGCGCGGACGGCATCATGACCGGCTACGCCTTTCCCGAGATGCTGGTGAAGGTCTGCGAACTGATGTGGGCGGGCAAGCGTGACGAGGCGCAGGACCTTTTCGATGCGCACCTGCCGCTGATCCGCACCGAGGTGCAGCCCGGACTCGGGCTTGCCATTCGCAAATACGTGCTGAAGCGGCGCGGCATCATCGCGCATGACACGCTGCGCGCGCCGGGGCCGAAGCTGACGCCGGAGACGGCGGGCGAGGTGGACTACCTGCTCGGCCGGCTCGCGCGGGTGCAGCCGTTGAAGGCGGCGACCTAGCCGCGGCTGCCGATCACCCTGCGGATTGCGAAGGAGGACTGGATCCGCGCCACGCCGGGCAGGCGGGACAGCTGCTCCTTGTGGATGCGCTCGTAGTCCGCCGCGTCGCGCGCCTCCACGCGCAGCAGGTAGTCCGACATGCCGGTCATGAGGAAGCATTCGCGGACTTCCGGCAGCCGCCGCACCGCGGCCTCGAAGCGCGAGAGGTGTTCCTCGGTCTGGCGGTCGAGGGTGATCTGCACGATCACCGTCACCGTGTCCTGCTGCGGTGCTTCCTCGATGATCGCGGTGTAGCCGCGGATCACCCCACTGCGTTCGAGCAGCCGCAGGCGGCGCAGGCAGGCCGAGGGCGAAAGGCCGACGGCCGCGGCCAGCGCGGCATTGGTGATGCGCCCATCCTGGCGCAGGGCGCGGAGGATGCGGAGGTCGGCGTCGTCGAGGCTTGGCATGATCTGCGACAGTTTCGCAGAATCTGAGACTCAAGGCGACCAGTTTGGCATGTCCTGCGCGATTCCGGCAGCACCTGCGGGGCCGGCGGGCGCAGCATTCCTGGCGCGGATCGTCTCCTTCCCAGCAGGTGTCCCATGCGCGTCATCGTCCTTGGCAGCGGCGTCGTCGGCGTGACCTCGGCCTGGTATCTCGCCAGGGCCGGTCACGAGGTGACCGTGCTCGACCGGCAGCAGTCAGCGGGGATGGAGACCTCCTTCGCCAATGCCGGGCAGCTCTCCTACGCCTATTCGGCGCCATGGGCAGGGCCGGGAATCCCGGTCAAGGCGCTGAAATGGCTGATGATGCGCCACCGCCCCCTGGTGCTGTGGCCACGCGCGGACCGGCGCCTCTATTCCTGGCTGGCGATGATGCTCGCCAACTGCACCGAGGCCGCCTACCGCCTCAACAAGACGCGCATGGTGCGGCTGGCCGAGTACTCGCGCGACTGCCTGGGCGACCTCCGCCGCGAGACGGGCATCGCCTATGACGGGCGCAGCCAGGGCACGCTGCAGCTCT
>JBKBSR010000472.1:0-1811 GCA_046291055.1 Roseococcus sp. | reverse complement strand
GCCATGGGCGCCCCCGCCAGAACCGCCGTCACGACCGCCGTCGTGCCCAGCAAAATCTTGCGCATGTTCAACTCTCCTCACGCGCCGGGCGCGCCCGGCTTGTTCCCCTGACCCCCTCCCCCATCGCTGGTGGGAGCTGTGACCCCCGCCCCTCGCCTGGCCTGCGCCGAAGGCATGACAGGGCGCGGGAATCGCCGGGTCCGCGCCGGACTATGCGTTGGGGGGTTACGCGCGGGCAACCGGGGATGCAGGGCGGGCGCGACTTCCTTGAGACACTGTGGCGGGCACGCCACATATCGCGCCACAGCTCACAGCCCGCCCGCCCAGGCCCCGATGGCCGCCCAGCCCGCACACAGCCCTCGCGGCAGGCGCCGCGCGCGGCGCGCCGAGAGGCCCCCCAGCGCCACCGCCGGGCAGGGCAGCGCCCGGGCCAGCGCCGCCCAGCGCAGCGGCCCCAGCGCCGGCGCGCCCGGGTGGCTCGCCGTGGGAAAGACCGGCGAGACAAGCGCCACATCGGCCCTGACTCGCCGCGCCCGCGCCACGCCCGCTCGGCCATGCACCGCCAGGCTGAGGAGCGGACGCGCCTGCCGCCACGCATGCCTTCGCATCAGCAGGAAGGGGAACAGATGCCGGGTCACGCGATGCTCCGGCAGGTGCAGGCCCGCCCGCAGCGCCAGCGCCCCGCGTCCCTCCCCCGCCAGGACCAGCAGCAGCCCGCGCGCCCGCGCCCGATGCGCCACCGCCGCCGCCAGCGCGGGCGGCGCGCCGCGCAGCAGCACCGCCGCCCCGCGCGGCAGGCGGGGCAGGAGGGGAAGCGGGTCCGGCAGGCGGGCGGGGTCGCTCAACAGCCACAGGCGGGGCACGCTGGCGCCGCGCCCGCGCGGGCCTATCCTGGGGCGCATGTGGGAGCACATTGCAGACAACCTCGCCCGGATTCGCGCGCGAATCGAGGCCGCCACCGCCGCCGCCGGCCGCCCTCCGGGCAGCGTCGCGCTCGTCGCCGTCTCCAAGACCCATCCGGCGGAGGCGGTGCAGGCCGCGCTCGCCGCCGGGCAGCAGGCCTTCGGCGAGAACCGCGTGCAGGAGGCCGCCGCCAAGTTCCCCGCCCTGCGCGCCGCCCATCCCGGGCTGCGGCTGCATATCATCGGCGGGCTGCAGACCAACAAGGCGCGCGAGGCCGTGCGCCTCGCCGACGTGATCGAGAGCCTCGATCGCCCGAAGCTCGCCGCCGCGCTGGCCGAGGCCATGGCGAAGGAGGGCCGCCGCCCCGCCTGCCTCGTGCAGGTGAACACGGGCGATGAGCCCCAGAAATCCGGCGTCGCGCGCGCCGAGGCGCGGGATTTCCTGCGCGCCTGCCGCGAGGAATGGGGGCTGCCGGTCACGGGCCTGATGTGCATCCCGCCGGTGGAGGAGGATCCGCGCCCGCATTTCGCCTTCCTCGCCGACCTCGCGGCGCGGGAGGGGCTCTCCGTCCTCTCCATGGGCATGAGCGGGGATTTCGAGGCCGCCATCGCCGAGGGCGCCACCCATGTGCGGGTGGGCAGCGCCATCTTCGGGGCGCGGGCTCAGGCGAACTGGGACCAGCGCCGATAGGCCTCGGCCACGCTGCGCGGGGAAGCGGCGTCCTGAGCCTCGGGCGGAGCCAGCCAGGGGTCGGGCCGGCCGGCGCGCGCCGCCGCCAGCCGCTCCATCGGCTGGGAGAGTTCCACGATCGCGCCCAGCACGCCCAGGAACAGCCCGGCCGGCCCGCCCACCGCCGCCGCCCCGGCGATGCGCATGACCGGATGGATCTCCGCCCCCGTCGCCGCCCG
>JBKBSR010000471.1:0-1829 GCA_046291055.1 Roseococcus sp. | reverse complement strand
CCGAGGCGGCGCGCGCGCACGGCGTCGGGTTCGGCTGCGAGCGCGCGCGGCTGGGCTGGCTGGAGACGACCCGCGTCTCCAGCCGGCAGCGCAGCGCCATGCAGCTCGGCGGGATCGTGGGCGAGGCGTTCCTCGATCTGCGCGAGCGGCCGGGGCTGTGGCCCCTGCTCTGGGCGGCCTCCATCCTGCACCTCGGCAAGGGGGCCAGCATGGGCTTCGGCCGGATCGAGGCCGAGCCCGCCTGAGATGGAACAGCCCCTGCACCTCCTCGCGCTGATCGGCCTCTCGCCGCAGGTGGTCACCGAGACCATCTGGTGCATGGCGCAGGGCCCCTCCCCTCGCCTGCCCCGGCGCATCACGCTGCTCACCACCGGCGCCGGGCGGACGCAGGCCGAGGCCGTGCTGCCGGGCGCGCTGGGCGCGCTCGGGGCGCAGATCGGCGCCGCGCTTCCGTCTCCGGAGTGGAAGGTCCTGGCGGGGCCCGACGGGCGCCCGCTCGAAGATATCGTGACGGAGGCCGACAACCGTCACGCCGCCGACGCCATCTTCGCCGCGCTGGCCGAGGCCACCCTCGACCCGGAGGTGGATGTGCATGTCTCCATCGCCGGCGGGCGCAAGACCATGGGCGCCCTCGCCGCCCTCGCGCTCAGCCTCTGCGGGAGGGAGGGCGATGGGCTCTCCCATGTGCTGGTGGACCCGCGCTTTCTGGGCCGCGCCGATTTCTTCTTCCCGCCGGATCCGCCCGCGACCCTGCCCCTGCCGGAGGGCGGGGCGATCAGCACCGCCGAGGCGGGCCTCACCCTGGCGGAGATCCCCTTCGTGCGGCTGCGCGGGCAGTGGCGGCCGGAGCGCGATGCGGGCCCCTTCGCCGCCGCGGTGGCGGCGGCGCAGCAGCGGCTGAGCCCGCCGCGGCTGAGGCTGGAGGTGGCGCGGCGCGAGGCGGTGCTGGGCGACCGGCGCCTTTCTCTCGCGCCGACCCTGTTCGGCGCCCTGCTCTGGCTGGCCGAGCGCGCCCGCGCCGCCGCGCCGCCGTTGTCCTGGCGCGGCGGGAAGGAGGCGCGGCGGCTGGCCGACGACTATCTCCACGCCCTGGGCCGTGCGCTGGGCGCGGCCGCGCCCGAGGCGTCGCGCAAGGCGCTCGCCGAGGGGATGGAGCGCGCCTGGCTCGCGGAGAAGGTCTCGCGCCTCAACCGCGCCGTCCGCGACGCCCTCGGCCCCGCCGCCGAGCCCTTCCTCATCCGCGCCGAGGGGCGGCGGCCGCACACGGGCTACCGCCTCGCCCTTCCGCCCGAGGCCATCACCATCATCGAGGGCCCGCATGGCCGCTGAGCTCATCACCCCCATGGAGGCCGCGCTCGCCGGCCTGCTGCACGACATCGGCAAGCTCGCCCAGCGCGCGCATCCGGACGAGGCGGCGCTGGCGCGCGCCTATGCCGAGGCCGGACGCAACCTCGCGGGCACGGAGAGCGCAATCCTGCCGCTGCGCGACGGCCGCTACACCCACCGCCACGCGCTGTGGAGCGACTTCGCGATCCTCGCCGCGGAGCGCGCCGGGCTGCGCTGGCCGGCCGGGCTGGACGGCGCGCGCCTCGCCGCGGTCGCCGTGCGGCACCATGCGCCGCGCCCCGAGGACGCCTCGGACTGGATCCTCGCGGAGGCGGACCGCCTCGCCTCCGGCCTCGAGCGCAAGGAGCAGGACGAGGCGGAGGAGCTGCGCCTCAGCTTCCGCGAGCGCGAGCAGCGCGCCCTGCTGCCCGCCATCGCGATCGGCCGCGGCGCGCCGCCCGGGGCGATGTGGCACGCGGCGGAGGAGGCCTCGCCCGAGGCAC
>JBKBSR010000470.1:0-1845 GCA_046291055.1 Roseococcus sp. | reverse complement strand
CTCGCGCTGGTGATCTTCCGGGCGCGGGTGATGGAGGCCTGGCCGCCGAGCACGCGGCTGTTCGCGGCGCTCGGCCTGTCCTGACCACACCGCCGCGGCGGCCAGGGTGTCGGGATTCCTTACATTCCCCGCCCGCTCACGCTGACGCGATACCGGAATGGGCGATTTTTCCATCGCCTGTCCGCGCAGCATGGGAGTCGCCCATCGCGCGGCAGCACGCAATCGGGGGCTGTGACCGCCTGGTCCCGAGGTGGTCGTCGCGGCGGCCAGGAAGCCAGGCGGCGCGGAGGAGTTCCCGGCGGCGGCAGAGGGATTCGCAGGAGACGGTGATGCGGCGTCTGTTCCTCGTTCTGGCCCTGGTCGGCGGCATGGCGGCGGCGCCACAGGCCCGCGCGGGCTTGCTCTTCCAGTCCATCCCGGACCTCACGATCGAGCCTGAGGATTACGCCTGGTGCTCCTCCTGCTTCGGGTTGTTCCGGGTCTTCGACCTCTTCACCCTGGGCGAGGATGCGGTGGTGCAGGGCATCACCTTCGCCGTGATGTCCGACTACTTCTTCCCCACCAATGTCACGGTGAGCATCCACGGGGTCGAGGACGGGCGGCCGGATGCGGCGCTGTTCTCCCAGGTCTTCACGGCTGCCGAGTTGATCACGCAGGACACAGGCTTCGACACTACGCTGGTCAGCGTGGCGCCGGCCGGCGGCTGGGCGCTCGGGGCCGGGACCTACTTCATCAGCTTCTACAGCCCGGAGAATCTCGGCGTGCCCGGCTACGCCAATCCGGGGCGGACGCTCTATCAGGAAGGGGTCCGCTTTCACGAGGACCAGTCGGCCGCCTTCCGCCTCGAGGGCGAGCGCCGCACGCCGGTGCCCGCTCCCATGTCGCTCGCGCTGTTCGGCCTGGGGCTGATCGGCCTCGCCGCCGCGCGGCGCCGCGCGCAGGGCTGATCCCCGGCTCAGCCCCCGCCGCGCCGCGCCCCGCGCGCCTGCAGCCAGGCGACCACCAGCAGCAGCAGCACCGAGGCCAGCACCAGCAGCCCCGCCGCCGCCGCGGTGGTCAGGCTGATCTGGTCGTTCAGCCCGGCGAACATCTGCCGCGGCAGGGTCCGCTGCGCCGGTCCGGCGATGAACAGCGCCACCACCACCTCGTCCAGCGAGGTCGCGAAGGCGAAGACAGCGCCGGCCGCGACACCCGGCGCGATCTGCGGCAGGCAGACGCGGAAGAAGGCCCGCAGCGGCCCCGCCCCGCAGGCCGCCGCCGCGCGCAACTGCACCGGGTCGAAGCCCTCCAGGGACGCCAGCACCGTCACCACCACGAAGGGCACGCCGAGCGCGGCATGGGCGATGATCAGCCCGGCATGGGTGGCGACCAGGCCGATCGGCCCGAAGGCCAGCAGCAGCGCCACCGCCACCACGATCACCGGCACCACCATCGGCGCCAGCACCACGCCTAGGGCCACGGCGCGGAAGGCGCCCGTCATGCGCCACAGCCCGAAGGCCGCCGGCGTGCCGAGCAGCGTCGCGAGCGCCGCCGCCGCGCCGCCGATGACGAGCGAGTTCCACAGCGCGGGCAGCCAGAAGTCGGAGGCGAAGAAATCCGCATACCAGCGCAGCGACAGCCCCGGCAGCGGGTAGAAGAGGAAGGACCCGGCCGAGAAGGACAGCGGCAGGATGGCGAGGATCGGCGCCAGCAGGAACAGCGCCACCAGCACGCCTGCCGCCCACAGCGCCGCGCGCGCCATCACGGCGCCCCCGGCCGGCGGAAGCCCGCCAGCCTGCCGTAGAGCGCCACGCACAGCCCCACCGCGACCAGCAGCAGGATCGAGAGCGCGGCGGCGAGCCCCCA
>JBKBSR010000469.1:0-1845 GCA_046291055.1 Roseococcus sp. | reverse complement strand
CCGCGCGTGCTGCGCATCCGCCCCCACCTCGGCCGCCACGCGCGCGGTGGCCGCGGCGCCATCGCCCGAGGCGAGCACCACCCGCGCCACCCCGGCCGCGCGCAGCCGCGCCACCAGCCCCGGCGCCTCGGCGCGCAGCGGATCGGCGAAAAGCAGCGCAGCGACGACGCGCCCCTCGATGGCCACGAGGCTCCTCAGGTCGGCGTGGAGTTCGGCCTCCGGCACGGGCCCCTCGGCGCGGGCCAGCACGAAGCGCGGCCCGCCCACCACCACGCGCCGGCCCTCCACGATCCCTTCCAGCCCCTCGCCCGGCGTCTCGCGCACCGCCTCGGGGATGGGCAGGGAGAGGCCGCGCGCATGCGCCGCCGCCACCAGCGCCCGCGCGATGGGGTGGGCGGAGGCCTGGTCGAGCGCCGCCGCGTCGCGCAGCGCGCGCGCATCCCCCGCCACCCCCACCAGCTCCGCCCGGCCGAGGGTGAGGGTGCCCGTCTTGTCCATCACCACCGCGCGCACCCGCGCCATCGCCTCCAGCGCGGCGGCGGATTTCACGAGCATGCCGAGGGTGGCGGCGCGCGAGAGCCCGGCCATCAGCGCCACCGGCACGGCCAGGATCAGCGGGCAGGGCGTGGCCACCACCAGCACGGCCAGCGCGCGGCTCGCCTCGCCGCTCGCCGCCCAGGCGCCGCCGGCCATGGCGAGGGTGAAGGCCAGGAAGGCGAGCGACCAGCGATCCGCCAGCCGCGCCATGGGCGCGCGGCTTTCCTGCGCGGCGCGCACGAGGCGCAGGATGCCCGCATAGGTGCTCGCCTGCGCATCGGTGCTGGCCGCCAGCACGAAGGCCTCGCCCGCATTGCCCATGCCCGAGAGCAGCGCCTGGCCGCGCTCGCCGCGCAGCGGCAGGGGCTCGCCGGTCAGGGCGGCGGTGTCGAGCAGGGCGATGTCGGAGTCGAGCACGCCGTCCACCGGCAGCACGGCCCCCTTGGGGATGAGCAGCCGGTCGCCGGGCTTGAGCGCGGCGATGGGCACCTCCTCCAGCCCGCCCGGCCCCTCGCGCAGCGCGCTGCGCGGCTGGCGGGACAGCAGCGCCGTCATCTCCGCGCTGGCGCGGCGGCGGGCGTGGTCGTCCAGGAACTGCCCGCCCGCATACATCAGCGCGACGACATTGGCCGCGAGCGACTCGCCCATGACGAGGCCGAAGCCCATGGCGAGCGCCGCGATGAGATCGAGCCCGAACTCGCCGCCCCGCAGGCTGCGCGTCATCTCCGCCAGCAGCACCGCGAGCACGGGCAGCGCGCCCAGGGCGAAGGCGGCCTCCGCCTCGCGCCCGGCGAGCCAGAGCAGCCCCCCGCCCAGCAGCCCGAGCAGGGGCGCGGCGAGCAGCGCCCGCCGGTCGGCCAGCGGGTTCACGGCGCGAGATGCGCCTCGCCCGCGCGGCGCAGCGCCTCGGGCAGCGGCACGGTGCGCGACTGCTCGGCGCGGTCCACATAGACGTGGGTGAAATGCCCCTCGGCCGCGGCGCGCTCCTCCGCGTTGCGGAACAGCGCGAGCTCGTAGGTGATGGAGGAGGTGCCGAGGCGGCGCACGCGCAGCCCGCCCGTCACCTCGTCGGGGAAGGCGAGCGGCGCGTGGTAGCGGCAGCCCGTCTCCACCACCAGGCCGACATGGCGGCTCGCCTTCAGGTCCAGCACGCCGTGCGCCAGCAGGAAGCGCGCCACCAGCGTGTCGAACAGGCTGTAGGGTCTGTACCCAATTGACGTAGGTGCGTCGCGGTGATTCACCCTGCCAAACGGCGGGGGATGGACGGTGTCGCGCCTGTTCTGGCTGAGCGACGTGCAGTGGGCGGCG
>JBKBSR010000468.1:0-1855 GCA_046291055.1 Roseococcus sp. | reverse complement strand
CCATCCGCCTGCTCGACCCGCCGCTGCACGAGTTCCTGCCCCACACCGAGGCGGAGATCGCCGAGGTCGCGGAAGGGCTGGGCGTGGAGGTCGCGGCCATGCAGCGCCGCGCGCAGGATCTGGCGGAGGCGAACCCGATGCTCGGCCATCGCGGCTGCCGCCTCGGCATCTCCTACCCCGAGATCTACGAGATGCAGGCCCGCGCCATCTTCGAGGCCGCCGTGGCGGTGGCGAAGGAGACGGGCCGCGCCCCCGTGCCCGAGATCATGATCCCGCTGGTGATGACGAAGCGCGAGCTCGAGATCACCCGCGCCCAGGTGGAGCGCACGGCCGAGGCGGTGTTCGCCGAGGCGGGGATGCGCCTCGACTACCTGGTGGGCACCATGATCGAGCTGCCGCGCGCGGCGCTGACCGCGCACCAGATCGCCGAATGCGCGGATTTCTTCAGCTTCGGCACCAATGACCTGACGCAGACCGTCTTCGGCCTCTCGCGCGACGATGCGGGCAAGTTCCTGCCCGCCTATGTCGAGAAGAACATCCTGCCCAAGGATCCCTTCGTCTCGCTGGACCCCGAGGGGGTGGGCGCGCTGGTGGAGATCGCCGCCCAGAAGGGGCGGGCTGTCAAGAACGCCCTCAAGCTCGGCATCTGCGGCGAGCATGGCGGGGATCCGGCCTCCATCCAGTTCTGCGAGACGGTGGGGCTCGACTACGTCTCCTGCTCGCCCTACCGGGTGCCGGTGGCGCGGCTCGCCGCCGCCCAGGCGGCGCTGCACGCGGGGGGCGTGGACCGCACGGCCTGAGCAGGCGGGACACTCCCCTGTTCCCCGTGGCGTGACGGCGCGTTAACCTTTGCGCCGAATCCAACCGCCGGGGGTGGCCCGATGGCGTCGGGCGACGGCACGAAGCTGGACCTCAGCCGCCTGGGCCTGCTCCACGGCCCGGAGCTGCCGGGTTTCGACCGCATCACCCGTCTCGCGGCCGAGGCGCTTGGCGCGCCGCTGGCGCTGATCACCCTCGCCGAGCCGCTGGCGGACCGCCTCTTCCTGCGCAGCCTCTCCCGCGCGCTCACGCCGGATGCGGCCGCGCGCTCGCTGCGCCTGTCGGACACGCTGTGCCGGCGCGTGCTGGAGCGCGGCGAGGCGCTGGCGCTGCCCGATGTGCGGGCGAGCGAGCCGGGGCTCGCCCTGCCCGCCGTGGCGGGGGTTGCGGTCGCGGCCTATCTCGGGGCGCCGCTGCGCGATCCCGCCGGGCGGGCCATCGGCACGCTCTGCGCCATCGCGGATGCGCCCCGCCCCTGGTCGGAGGGCGAGACGGCCATGCTGCAGGGCTTCGCCGCCCTGGCCGCGGACCAGATCGGCCTGCTCGATGCGCTCGCCGAGGCGGGCGAGGCGCGCGCCCTGGCCGCCGAGGCCCTGGCGCGCCATGAGGAGACGGAGCGCCGCTTCCGCGACCTCGCCGCCAATGTGCCCGGGGCCATCTTCCGCTACCTGCTCCGCCCCGACGGCAGCGACGCCATCGAATACATGTCGCCCGGCTGCCTCGACATCTGGGAGATGGGCGACGAGGAGCTTCAGGGAAACCCCGCCCGGCTATGGGACATGGTCGAGCGGGAGGACCTGCCCGCCATGCGGGCCTCGGTCGCCGCCTCGGCCCGGGAGATGGCGCGCTGGCGCCACCGCTGGCGCATCACCACCCCCTCGGGCCGGCGGAAATGGCTGGAGGGCCATGGCAGCCCGACGCGGCTGCCGGATGGCGGGATCCTCTGGAACTCGCTGATCCTCGACGTGACCACCGAGGTGGCGGCGCAGGAGCGGCTGAACGAGAACATGCGCCTGCTCTACGAGGCGCAGAAGCA
>JBKBSR010000112.1:0-9159 GCA_046291055.1 Roseococcus sp. | reverse complement strand
GGCGGGCGCTGGAGCATCACCCTCGCCCCGCCCGAGGCCCCGGCGCGCGCCACCACCCTCACGCTGGAACTGGCGGACCCGCTGCGCCTGCGCTGGCAGCTCGTCGCGCTGGACTGGGCCGCGTCGCGCCCCTGATCAGCCGCGCGGCGCGCGCACCCCGGCCAGCAGCCCGGCGCCGCCGCCCAGCAGCAGCAGCACCACCGCCATGCCCCAGCGCTGGCTGTCGGTCGCATCCGTCACCAGCGCCAGCAGCGCGGGGCCGAGGAAGCTGGTCACCCGCCCCGACAGCGCGAACAGCCCGAAATGCGCCGCCATCTCGCCGGGCGGGGCGAGCTGCGCCATGAGGCTGCGGCTCGCCGCCTGGGCCGGGCCGAAGAACAGCCCGAGCGAGACGCCCAGGCCCCAGAACACCGCCTTGCTCTCCACCAGAAGCATCGCCGCCCCCACCGCCATCATCGCCAGCAGCGAGAGCAGCACGGTGCGCTTCGCGCCGATGCGCTCGTCCACCCAGCCGCCGGCCAGCGCACCCAGCCCCCCCGAGACGTTGAGCGCGATGCCGAACAGCAGGATCTCCTCGAAGCCCATGCCGAAGGCCCCGGCGGCGAACACCGCGCCGAAGGCGAACAGCACGTTCAGCCCATCCGTGTAGAGCAGCCGCGCGGCCAGGAAGCGCAGGACCGCCGGCCGCCCCGGCAGCCCGCGCAGCAGCCGCAGCAGCTCCGCCAGCCCCTCCTCGGCCGCGCGCCTCCAGGGCCGGCCCGGCGCCGCATCGCGCGGGCCGAACACCAGCACCGGCCAGGCGAAGACCAGAAGCCAGGCCGCGACGAGCAGCGCGGTGGCCCGCACATGCTCCGCCGCGCCGCGATCCAGCGGCAGCAGCGGCGGGTCGGGCTGCACCAGCAGCACAAGGCACAGCACGAGGCAGGCAAGGCCCCCCGCATAGCCCAGGGCCCAGCCGATGCCCGAAACCCGGCCCAGCCGCGCGCGCGTCGTCGCCTCCGGCAGCATGGCGTTGTAGAACACGGTGCCGAGCTCGAAGCAGAGCGTGCCCAGCGCCACGCAGAGCAGCGCCCAGAGCGCATAGGCGGCGTCGGGCTTCGCGAACCAGACGCCGGCGGTGAACAGGGCCGTCAGCAGGGTGCAGAGCAGCAGCAGCGCCCGCCGCCGCCCGCCCGCATCGGCCACCGCCCCCAGCAGCGGCGAGAGCAGCCCGATGGCCAGCCCCACCAGCGCCTGCATCCAGCCCCACATCACCTGGCCCGTGACCGGATCGGGCGCGATGCCCTTCGTGACATAGGCGGCGATGACGAAGGTGGAGACGACGGTGGGAAAGGCGCTGTTCGCCCAGTCGTAGCTCGCCCAGGCCCATTCGCGGCGCGTCATGGCGCGCGCCCGGCCCGGCTGCGGCACCGCCTCCCGGTTTCGCGCGAGGGGGCGGCCCTGGGGGCGGAGAGCAGGCAAGGGCCCATCCTGATCATGCTCCCTGTGACTCGCTCGGCCGGAAAGCCGGAACTCTGGCGCAGGCCGGCTTGGCGCCACTCGACGCGGGGCGCCGAAACCACGGCATACCAGCCGCCGCGCCGCCTTCCCACGGGCGGAAGACAGCGGCCGCAGGCATCAGGCCCTTCCGGTGCGCGGCGCGCCAGGGGGAGACGGGCCCGGCGCCGCAACCGCGTCGCGCTCGGCCGCCCGGAATCTCCTCGCCATGCGCGCCCTCTCGGGCCTAGCCTCTCCCCACCTGTTCAACCGCCAGGGGAAGAGGCGTGGCGAGGGCACGCATCGCGGCATGGGCGCTGCTGGGCTGGCTGCTTGCGCTGCCCGCCCTGGCGCAGGGCGGCAGCAGCCTGCTGGGCGCTGGCGCCACGCCCCAGGCGGCCCAGGGCTTCTGCGTCACTTTCGGCCGCTGGGCGGAGGAGCGCATCCGGCAGGGCCAGCGCCTTCTGGAGGTCACCGCCACCCCCGCCAGCGGGCAGACGAGTCCCGAGCAGACCATGCTCCGCCGCCTGCTGGCGCTGCACGCCAGCCTCGCGACCACCGATCTCCGGGCGCTGAATCTCGAATCCCTCGGCGCGCCCGCTTGGCTGGACCATACGGTTCAGGCCTTCGAGCTCAAGGTGCCGAAGGACAGGGAAGCGGCCGGCCTCGCCGTGCTGCCGGTGCTCCTCTGGCACGGCGCCGCCGGGGCCGCGCATGCCGTGACCCATGTGCAGTTCCTGGAACTCCAGCGCCTGCGCGAGCGGCGGGAGCCCCGCGTCGAGGGGGGCGAGCGTCGCCTGCTCGGCCTCGACATCGCCATGCCCGGCCCGCCCGGCGGGCCGGGCTGGTGGCCGCGCGCCAGGCCGGCCTCCGTGCTCGTCATCGGCTGCGCGGGGCCGGAGCTCGCCTTCCTCGCCACCCGCCGCGCCGGGGTGATGACACGGTCTCCCGCCCTGCTCTGGACGGGACTGGGCGTGGTTCTTGCCTATCTGGCGGTGGCCGCCATCTCCCCCGGATCGCGCGCGGTGCGGGAGGATCCGGAGGCGCCGCATGGCCTGAAGCTGCGCTCCTGGTTCGATCCGGTGCTCATCACCCAGGACCAGTTCGGCTTCGGCAGCCTGCGGCGGCTGCAGCTCTTCTACTTCACCTTCCTGATCTTCGCGCTCAGCCTCTACATCCTGCTGCGCGCGGGCTACCTCTCCGCCATCTCCGATCAGCTTCTCTGGCTCCTGGGCATCGCCGCCAGCGGGACGGCCTTCGCCTCGCTCGCCGACCAGATGCGCGCCGCCCCGCCCGGCGGGGCGGGCCAGGAGGGGCCCTCGCGCGAGACGATGCGCCTTCTCGCGCAGCTGGGCGTGATCGAGCAGCGCGACAGGTTCGGAAGCTGGTTGGATGTGCTGACCGAGGGGCCGAGCCTGGGCGTGCACCGCGTGCAGGCGGTGGTGTTCTCGCTGCTCGTGGGTGCTTTCGTCCTCTCCCAGGGCGCGCACAGCCTCGCCGCGCTGACCATCCCGGAGAGTTATCTGGCGCTGATCGGGCTGAGCCAGGCCGTCTATGTCGGAATCCATGCGGCCACCCCGCGCGCGGACTGGGCGGCCCTGAACGCCGCCGCGGCCGCGTTTCGCGACCTGACGCCCGATCTGGAGTCGCGGGCGCGCAAGGGCGTGCGCAAAGGCTTCGCCGATCTGTCCGCCGAGCAGGTCAGGGCGCTTGCGGCCTTGCGCGCCGCGGCGGCGGCGGTGATCCCCTATCGCGTCGCGAGCTGACCGAGCCCCGCCAGCGCCCGCAGCGCCACGGTGGCGGCCGCGAGATCGCCCAGCCGCGCCGCCTCCTGCAGCAGCCGGCGGGCCTCCTCGGCCTCGGGCCCCTCGGCCGGCCGTCCGGCCAGGGCGGCGGCGGCCAGCCGGCCCTGGGCGGCGCGCAGCTCGGCCCGCAGCGCGGCGCGGGCGCGGTCGCCGAAGGGGCCGGGCAGGGGCGCGCGGCCCAGGGCCTCGCGCAGCGCCTCCAGGTGGAAGGCCTCGCCCACCGCCGCCCAGGCCTGCCGCGCCGCGACGGGCAGCACGCCGGCCTGATCCGCCAGGGCCACGATGAGCGGCGCCTCGGCGGGCGGCGGCCCGGCCTCCGCCAGCGCCGCCACCCCGGGGGCGAGGGCGGCGAGGCGCGCGCCCACGGGGCCCGGGCCCAGCGCCTCGGCCGCCTCCTCCAGCCGGCGGCGCAGCACGGCCTGGGCGGGCAGGCGCTCGGCGGGCGGCAGGGATTCCGCCGCCTCGAAGCCGGCCTCGATGCCCAGCAGCTCGGCCGCCACCCAGGCCGCCCCCACCGCCTCGGCCGGGTCCATGCCCGCCGTCAGCCGCCCCAGCGCCGCGCAGCCCAGCCGGTTCGCCGCCATGTTGGCCAGCGCGGTGGCGATCAGCTCCCGCCGCAGTCGGTGCCGGGCGAGGAAGGGCGCGAAGCGCGGCTCCCGCAACGGGGCCGGGAAATAGGCGGCCAGCAGCGGCGCGAAGGCCGGGTCCTCCGGCAGCGTGGAGGCGGTGAGCGCCTCGGTCAGCCACAGCTTGGCCACCGGCAGCAGCGCGGCGATCTCGGGCCGCGTCAGCCCCTCGCCGGCGGCCTCGCGCGCCGCCATCCCCGCCGCGTCGGGCAGGACGAGCTGCGCGCGGTCGAGCAGCCCCGCCGCCTCCAGCCGGGCCATCAGCGCCGCCTGGCCCGGAAGCGCCGCGGCCCCCGCCATCGCCTCCAGCGAGACGGCGAGCGACTGCAGCGCATTGTCGCGCAGCACCAGCGCGGCCACCTCCTCCGTCATCGCGGCGAGCAGTTCGTCGCGCTGGCGGCGGGTGATCACGCCCTCCGCCTCGGCATCGGCCAGCATGATCTTGATGTTCACCTCGTGGTCGGAGGTGCTGACTCCGGCCGAGTTGTCCAGCGCGTCGGTGTTCAGCCGCACGCCGGCGCGCGCCGCCTCGATGCGGCCCGCCTGGGTGGCGCCGAGATTGGCGCCCTCGCCCAGCACCTTCGCGCGCAGCGCGCGCCCGTCCACGCGGATCGCGTCGTTCGCGCGGTCGCCCGCCTCGGCATGGCTTTCGGTGCTCGCCTTCACATAGGTGCCGATGCCGCCGAAGTAGAGCAGATCGCAGGGCATGGTCAGGATGGCGCGCATCACCTCGGCCGGGCTGGCGCGTTCGGCCGCGAGCCCGAGCATCTCCCGCGCCTCGGGCGAGAGCGGGATGGCCTTCGCCGTGCGCGGGAAGACGCCGCCGCCGCGGCTGATCAGGCGCGGATCGTAATCCGCCCAGGAGGAGCGCGGCAGCGCGAAGAGGCGCGCGCGCTCGGCGTAACTCGCCGCCGGGTCGGGGTCGGGGTCGAGGAAGATGTGGCGGTGGTCGAAGGCCGCGCGCAGCCTGGCCTGCTTCGAGATCAGCAGCCCGTTGCCGAACACGTCGCCCGACATGTCGCCCACGCCCGCCATGTCGAAGGGCGCGTCGTGGATCGAGCGGCCCAGCGCCTCCTGGAAATGCCGCTCGATCATCACCCAGGCGCCGCGGGCGGTGATGCCCATGGCCTTGTGGTCGTAGCCGGCGCTGCCGCCCGAGGCGAAGGCGTCGCCCAGCCAGAAGCCGTATTCGGCGGCGAGGGCGTTGGCGATGTCGCTGAAGCTCGCCGTGCCCTTGTCGGCGGCGGCGACGATGTAGGCGTCGTCGCCGTCGCGGCGCAGCACGCGCGGCGGCGGGATCGCCTCCGCGCCGCGCAGATTGTCCGTCACGTCAAGCATGCCGCGGATGAGCGTGCGGTAGGCCGCGACGCCGGCCGCCTGCAGCGCCTCGCGCTCGGCGGGGAGCTGGCCCTTGAGCACGAAGCCGCCCTTCGCGCCGGTCGGCACGATCACCGCGTTCTTGAGGCGCTGCGCCTTCATCAGCCCGAGGATCTCGGTGCGGAAATCCTCCCGCCGGTCTGACCAGCGGATGCCGCCGCGCGCCACGGGGCCCGCGCGCAGATGGCAGCCCTCCATGGCCGGCGAATGGACGAAGATTTCCCGCCAGGGCCGGGGCGAGGGCATCTCGCCCGCCAGCGCCGGGTCGAACTTGAGCGCGAGCCAGGGCTTCTCCTGGAAGAAGTTGGTGCGGACCACCCCCTCCAGCGCCGCGCGCAGCCGGGCGAGGATGCGGTCCGTCTCGGGGTTCTCCACCGCGTCGAGCAGCGCGGCCCAGCGCGCCTCGATCCCGGCCTCCTCGCGGCTCGCGGCCTCGGGGTCGAAGCGCGCGCGGAACAGCGCCACCAGCAGCGCCGCCGCGCCCGGCGCGGCGCAGAGCGCCTCGGCGACGCTCTCCGGCGGCGGCGGGAAACCGAGCTGCTTGAGCCAGCGCGCCAGCGCCCGCAGCAGCCAGCACTCGCGCCAGGAGAGGCCCTCGCGCAGCACCAGGCGGTTGAAGCCGTCCGCCTCGGCGCGCCCGTCCAGCAGCGCGGCCAGCGCCTCGAGCAGCAGCGGCCCGCGCGCCGCGTCGAAGGGCGTGCCGGCGTCGAGCTGGAAGAGGTGCAGCGTCACCGGCGGATGGCCCTGCGGCGCGAGGCGGTGCGGCACCTCCTCCAGCGCGCGCAGGTCGAGGGAGTGGAAGATCGGCAGCGCATCGGCCAGCGCCAGCGCGCCGCCGGGCACGGCGAGACGCAGCAGGATGCGCTCCGCCCCCGCGCCGGGGGGCTGGGCCAGCGCCGCGGCGGGACGCCCTTCGCGCAGCGCGGCCTCGGCCAGCGCGAGGTCGGCCGCGGCCTGCGCCGGGCCATGCGTCTCGCGATAGGCGGGCGGGAAGGCGTCGCGCCAGGCGGCCAGCAGCTCGGCCGCCGCCAGTTCGCCGCGCTCGGCCGCCAGCGCCTCGGCCAGCCGCTCGGCGAAGCTGCGCGCCGCCTCGGCCACCGCGCGCTCCAGCGCCGCCGGGTCGGGGTGCACGGGGCGTTCGGGATCGGTGCCGAGGATGTAGTGGACCCGCGCCAGCGGCGCATCGCCCAGCGCGATGTGGAAGGCCGAGAGCCGCCCGCCATGGGCGCGCGCCAGCATCCCGCCCACCCGCTCGCGCAGGCGGGTGTCGAAGCTCTCGCGCGGCAGCCAGGCGATCACGGAGACGAAGCGGCCGAAGGGGTCGCGCCGCGAGAAGAGCGCCGGGCGCGGGCGCAGCGCGAGGTCGAGCGCGAGCCGCGCCCCGGCCAGGATGTCCGCCTCCTCGGCCTGGAACAGCTCGTCGCGCGGCCAGGTGTCGAGAATGTTCCGCAGCGCCCGCCCGTCATGGGAGAAGGGCGGGATGCCGGAGGCGGCGAGGATGCGCTCCACCTTGCCGCGCAGCAGCGGGATGGAGCGCGGGTTGCGGTTGTAGGCGGCCGCCGCGAAGAGGCCGAGGAAGAGCCGCACCCCCGCCGCGCCGCCGCCCTCGCCGCGCAGCCGCGTCACGATCACGTCCGCATGCTGCGGGCGGTGCACGGTGCTGCGCATGTTGGCCTTCACCACGCCCACGGGCGGCGCCTCGGCCAGGGCGGCGCGCACGGGGGCGGGCAGGGCGGGCAGGGCGCGCAGCGCGTCGAAGACGGGCAGGGCGGCGTCGCGCAGCAGGCCGAGATTCTCGGCGGGCTCCACCCGCGCCCCCTCGCCCTCCAGCCGCAGCAGCCGGTGGCCCAGCAGCACGAAGTTCTCCTCGCGCAGCCAGCGCAGGAACTCCTCCGCCTCCTCGCCGCCGCCGCATTCCCGGGCCGCCGCCTCGAGTCGCGCGGCCATGGCCGGGAAATCCGTCACCGCCGCGCGCACATCGGCCAGCGCCCGGCGCAGCGCCGCCTCCACGCCGGCCCAGTCGGCCGGTTCCTGGCCGGGCAGCATGTGCTGTGCGGCCGGGGAGAGGGCGATGCGCATCCAGCTCTCGCGCGGGGCGTCGGGGTCGAAGCCCTGGAGGCGGCCGGCCGCGTCGCGCCGCACGGTCAGCACCGGGTGCAGGAACTCCCGCGCCGCCCGGCCGGTGCGCATCAGCGCGGCCAGCACGCTGTCCACCAGGAAGGGCATGTCGTCGTTGACGATCTCGACCAGCGCGGCCGGCCCGCGCCCCGCCCCGGGCGGGGCGAGGCGCAGCTTCACCTCGCCCGGCGCGCGGGCCTCGGCCAAGCCGGCCAGGGAGGCGGCGGCCTCGGCCAGCGCCTCGGGGCTGCGCGCGGCCAGTTCGCCCGTCGGCACGGCGGCGAAGAGGGGGGCGAGCAGCGCAGCCGCGCCGGGGGGCGCGCCTGCCAGGGCCTCCGCGGCGGCGCGCAGCAGCTCGGCGCGCACGGGGTCGGCGCGCGCCGGCTCATGCGGGGCTTCGGGCATGGGGCTTTCCTCCTGCGGGCAGTCTCGGGCCGGGCCGGGGGGCGCGTCCAGCGCCGCGTGGCGCGAGGCGGGCGTTGTGCGCTAACCTCCACGCATGAGCATGACCCTCGCCGAGCTGCTCGCGCCGATGACGCCCGAGCAGTTCTTCGCCGAATACCATGATCGCCAGCCGCTGCACCTCAAGGGCACGCCGGCCAAGTTCGCGCAGGTGCTCTCCTGGCGGCAGATCAACCGGCTGCTGGACCAGACGCACATCTGGTCCAGCCACTCGCTCAAGCTGGTGCTGGACGGCGTGCCGGTTCCGGCCGAGCAGTATTGCACCCGCGCGGTGGGCCGCGATTCGGCCGAGCAGCTTCTGCAGCCCGTGGCCTCGCGCGTGCGGGACTGGGTGCGCAAGGGCGCGAGCGTGGTGCTGAACGACGTGGACAGCCTCACGCCCGGCCTCGCCTCGGTCAGCCACGCCATCGAGAGCGCCGGCCTCGGCAAGGCGCAGGCCAACGTCTACATCTCCTGGCAGAGCCACAAGGCCTTCCCCGCGCATTTCGACACCCACGAGGTCTGGGCGGTGCAGGTGGAGGGCGAGAAGACCTGGAATGTCTGGGAGGGCCGGGCAGACTACCCCATCGGCCACCCCGCCTTCCGCAACCAGCCGCAGGAGCACCACGAGCAGGCGAAGGGCAAGCTGCGCGCCAAGGTGCTGATGCAGCCCGGCGACCTGCTCTACCTGCCGCGCGGCTGGTATCACGACGCGCTGGCCGAGGCGCCGGCCAGCGTGCATGTGGCCTATGGCAGCCACGCGCCCCTCGGCCTCGACGTGCTGAACCTGCTGGCCGAGCGCGCCCTGCACGACAGCCTGTTCCGCCAGCCCCTGCCGCGGCAGGACGGCTCGGCCCCCGCGAAGTTCGCGCTCTCCCAGCGCGTGCAGGCGCTGGCCGCGCGCATGGCCGAGCTGGCGAAGGATCCGCAGGTGATGGCGGCGCTGGAGCGCTTCATCGCCACCTACCGTTTCGAGCGCGGCGGCAATGACCTGCTGGCCTGGCGCGGCCTGGCCGCCCCCGCCGCCGCGGCCGAGGACGCCGCGGAGGGCGGCGCCTTCCGCGTGGTCGCGGGCGGCGCGAAGCCGGTGCGCCGCGGCGCGGAGTGGGTGCTCAAGACCGCCCAGGGCGCGCTGCCGCTGGCCCCGGCCGAGGCCGAGGCGGCGCAATGGCTGCTCGCCCGCCCTGACGTGACGGAGAGCGAGCTGCGCGCCGCCCATCCGGGCGCGGACGCGCCGGCGCTGCTCGGCAAGCTGCGCGAAGCGGGGCTGCTCGTCGCCCCATGATCCGCGCCGCGCTCGCGCTGCTGCTGCTGGA
>JBKBSR010000467.1:0-1864 GCA_046291055.1 Roseococcus sp. | reverse complement strand
TCGCGTTCACCGAGGCGGTGAGGGTGGGCACGAAGTCGCGCAGCAGGGCCGGGTCGCGCTGGTCGCGCGGGAGGCGCAGCGCGGCGTCCGCCTGGCGGCGCATGGCGTCGGCGCGCTCGATCGCGGCCCGCAGCTCCCGCAGCATGGCCTCCCGGCCCGGGAAGTCCCGCGCGGAGAGCGCGGCGAGGCCGGTGTCGACGTTTGCCCGCACCGCGGCGCGGCGGCGCTCGATCTCGGCCAGCGCCTCGGGGCCCGCCGGGGCGGCGGCCTGCAGCGCGTTGTTGGTGGCCAGGCGCTCCAGCAGCACCTCGAACAGCCCGGCCACGAAGCGGTTGGCCGCGGAGTCGGCCGACTGCGCCGCCTCGGCGGCCGAGAGCGTCCGCCACTCCGACCGGGCGTTCCAGGCGAGGGCTGCGGTGGCGAGCAGGGAAAGCCCGGCGACGGCGGCCAGCAGCCCGTTGCGGATGGAGACGGCGTTCATCCGCGCCTGAAGGAATCGCATCATGTCCGGATGTCCTGCGGAAGGGAGGGAGGGTCGAGGCGCCGCCCGGGCGGCCACTCTCCCAATATGTCCGACCATGATTGTCGGAATCCTGACGGGCGCCGGGGGCGCATTCCGCTGCGCCCCGGCCCCCTCTATGAAGGCCGCGCACCGGAAGGAGAGGGGGCGGCCCATGAGCCAGCGCGCGGAGTTCCACAACATCCATGACGAGGCGGACGGGCTGTTCCGCGAACTCGCCCCCGGCCTCACCACGCGCATCTTCGCGGGCGAGCAGGCCATGCTCTCCGTCGTCACCATCGCGCCCGGCACCATGGGCGTGATGCACCACCACCCGGAGGAGCAGTGGGGGCTGCTGCTGGAGGGCAGCGCGATCCGCATCCAGGGCGGCGAGGAAATCCCGGTGAAGAAGGGCGATTTCTGGCGGACCCCGGGCGGCGTGCCGCACACCATGAAGGCCGGGCCCGAGGGGGCGAAGGTGCTCGACATCTTCAGCCCGCCGCGCCCCGAATACCGCAAGCCGGGCAAGGGCTTCGGCACGGAGGGCTGAGGCGGCGATTGACGCCCCGCCGCGCGGCGCGAAGGATGCCCGCCACCATGCACAGGGGGCGGCGATGAGCGCGATGTGGCAATGGACCGCGGCCGAGACGGCCCGGCGCGTGAAGGCGCGCGAGGTCTCGGCCGTGGAGGTGGCGCGCGCCGCGCTGGCGCGGCTCGACGCGGTGAACCCGAAGCTCAACGCCGTGGTCGCGCCCCTGCACGAGGAGGCGCTGGCCGCCGCCGCGGCGGTGGATGCGGCGGTGGCCGCGGGGCTCGCCACCGGCCCGCTCGCGGGCGTGCCGGTCACGGTGAAGGTGAATGTGGACCAGGCGGGCCAGGCCACCACCAACGGCCTCACCCTGCAGAAGGACCACCGCGCGGCCGAGGACAACCCGGTGGTCGCGAATCTGCGCCGCGCCGGGGCGGTGATCCTGGGGCGCACCAACACGCCGGCCTTCTCGGTGCGCTGGTTCTGCTCGAACCTCGTCCATGGCGCGACCTTCAACCCGCATGGGCGGGAGATCACGCCCGGCGGCTCCTCCGGCGGGGCGGGGGCGGCCACGGCGGCGGGCATCGGCGCGATCGGCCATGGCACGGACATCGGCGGCTCCATCCGCTACCCGGCCTATGCCTGCGGCATCCATGGGCTGCGGCCCACCCTGGGGCGGATCCCGGCCTGGAACCCCTCGCTGCCCGAGCGCGACATCGGCCCGCAGCTCATGGCGGTCAGCGGGCCGCTGGCGCGCAGCATCGAGGATCTGCGCCTCGGCCTCGCCGCCATGGCGGCGCGCGACCCGCGCGACCCCTGGTGGGTGGACGCGCCGC
>JBKBSR010000111.1:0-9260 GCA_046291055.1 Roseococcus sp. | reverse complement strand
TTGGCCGCAAAGATGCGCTCCTGCTTGGGGGGGCGCGGCGGCGAGGTCTTGGCCCGCGCCCGCGCCGCCCGCCTCGCCGCCGCCTACCGCGATCTGCCGCCGGCCGAGCGCATCGCCTTCCTGCGCACCCTCGCCGGTTTCGACGCCGATCCCAAGGCGGTGGAGGCCGCCATCGCCGACTGGAGGGCGGCGGAGGAGCCCACGGCCCGCGCCGCGGCCAAGGTGCGGCTGCGCCGCGCGCTGGAGGCGCCGCGCGTGCGGCTGCTGCAGCAGTTCGCCGCCATCCCCGACGGCGTGAAGCTGCTGGTGGGCCTGCGCGAGGAGCTGCTGCGCGCCGCCGAGGGCGACCCGCTGCTGCGCGCGCTGGAGGCCGATCTCAAATCCCTCCTCGCCGCCTGGTTCGACGTGGGCTTCCTGGAACTGCGCCGCATCGACTGGAACTCGCCCGCCGCGCTGCTCGAGAAGCTGATCCGCTACGAGGCGGTGCACCGCATCGAGAGCTGGGAGGATCTGAAGAACCGCCTCGATTCCGATCGGCGCTGCTACGCCTTCTTCCACCCGCGCATGCCCGATGAGCCGCTGATCTTCGTCGAGGTCGCTCTCACCCAGGGCCTCGCCGACAGCGTGCAGGCCCTTCTCGACCCCAAGGCCGAGGTGATGGACCCCGCGAAGGCGGACACGGCCATCTTCTACTCCATCAACAACTGCCAGCGCGGGCTGGACGGCATCGCCTTCGGCAATTTCCTCATCAAGCGCGTGGTGGAGGAGCTGGGGCGGGAGTTCCCGAACATCCGCCGCTTCGCCACCCTCTCGCCGGTGCCCGGCTTCCGCCGCTGGCTCGACCAGCGCATGGAGGCGGGCGACTCCACGCTGCTCACCGCCGAGGAGAGTGCGGCGCTGCGCGCCGCCGTCGGCGCCGCCCCCGAGGTTTCGGGCCTCGCCGCGCTCTCCCTGCTGCTCGAGCGCCGCGGCGGCCCCGCCTGGCCCAAGCCGCTCGAGGCCGTGCTGATCCGCCTCTGCGCGCGCTGGGTGGCGGTGGAGGCCGGGCGCGACGGCAAGCGCGCGGCGGATCCGGTGGCGCATTTCCACCTCTCCAACGGCGCGCGCATCGAGCGCATCAACTGGCGCGCCGACACCTCCGAGAAGGGCCTGCGCGAGAGTGCGGGGCTGATGGTGAACTACCTCTACGACCCCGCCTTCATCGAGGACAACCACGAGGCCTATGCGGGGGAGGGGCGGCGCGCCGCCTCCTCGGCCGTGCGCAAGCTGCTCAAGCCGTGAGCCGACACACCCTCTACGGCCCGCGCCACGCGGTCGCGGCCGGGCACTACCTCGCCGCCACCGCGGCGATCACCGTGCTGGAGGAGGGCGGCAACGCCGTGGATGCGGGCTGCGCGGCCGGCATCGCCCTCGGCGTGCTGCTGCCCGATCTCGTGAACGTCGCCGGCGTCGCGCCCATCCTCATCCGCCTGGCGGACGGGCGGGCTGAGAGCATCGCGGGGCTCGGCCACTGGCCCGCCGCCACGCCGCCCGAGGTGTTCCTGCGCGAGCATGGCGGCACGATCCCGGACGGGGTGCGCCGCACCGTGGTGCCTGCCGCCCCCGACGCCTGGATCACCGCGCTGGAGCGCCACGGCACCATGGGCTTCGCCGATGTGGCGCGCTTCGCCCTGCGCTGGGCCGCCGAGGGCTTCGCCGTCTTCCCCCTGCTGCGCGAGAGCATCCAGGCCCATCGCGACGAATACGCGCGCTGGCAGAGCAACGCCGCCATCTTCCTGCCCGGCGGCCGCGTGCCGGAGGTGGGGGAGCGCTTCGTCCAGGCCGATCTCGCGCGCACCCTCGCCCATCTCTGCGACGAGGCGCGCGCCGCCGAGGCGCGCGGCGGGCGGCTCGCGGGCCTCGCCGCCGCCCGGCGCGCCTTCTACGAGGGCGACATCGCGGAGGCCATGGTGCGCTTCCAGCGGCAGGAGGGCGGCTGGCTCTCGCGCGAGGATCTCGCGGGCTTCCGCTCGCGCATCGAACCCGTGGTGGCGCGCCCCTGGCGGGGCCATGAGCTGCTCGCCTGCGGCCCCTGGTGCCAGGGCCCCGCGCTGATCGAGGCGCTGCTGCTGGCCGAGCGCGCGGGCATCGCGGGCCACGCGCACAACAGCGCCGACTACATCCATCTGCTGACCGAATGCCTCAAGGCCGCCATGGCCGACCGGGAATACCATTTCGGCGACCCGGCCTTCGTCGAGGTGCCGCTCGAGGCGCTGCTCGGCGAGGCGCACATCGCCGCCCGCGCGGCCGAGATCCGCATGGACCGCGCGCACCCCTCGCTGCCCGGGCCCCTGCTCGGCCCCGCGCCCGCGCCGCTGCGGCCCAGCGCGCGCGCCATCCCGAAGGTGGAGGCCGACACGAGCTATGTCGCGGTGGTGGACCGGCACGGCAACGCCTTCAGCGCCACGCCCTCGGACGGGTCCTGGAACGCGCCGGTGGTGCCCGGGCTCGGCATCATCCCCTCCAACCGCGGCTGCCAGTCGCGGCCCGATCCGCGCCACCCCAACGGCGTCGCGCCCGGCAAGCGGCCGCGGCTGACGCCCAACCCGGCCATCCTCGTCACGCGCGAGGGCGGCGTGATGCCCTTCGGCACGCCGGGCGGCGATGTGCAGATCCAGGCCATGCTGCAGGTGCTGCTCAACGTCTTCCAGCACGGGATGGAGCTGCAGGAGGCGATCGAGGCGCCGCGTTTCGCCAGCTACGCCGCCCCCTCCTCCTTCGCGCCCTTCGAGGCCTCCCCTGGGCGCATCGCCGTCGAGGCGCGGGTGACGGCGGCGGTGCGCGCGGAGCTTGCGCGTCTGGGCCACGGGGTGGTGGAGTGGCCGGAGAGCACCTGGCTCGCCGGCAGCGTCGAGGCGGTGCTTACCCTGCCCGAGCGCGGCCTCGTGGCCGCGGGCGCGGACACGAGGAGGCCCGCCCATGCCATCGCCGGTTAGCCGCCGCGCCCTGCTCGCCGCCCCCGCCCTGGTCGCGGCGGGCGAGGTGCTGGACGCGCTGCTGGTGCTGGCCATGGACGCCTCGGGCTCCATCGACCAGGACGAGTTCCTGCTCCAGCGCGAGGGCTATGCCGAGGCGCTGACCCATCCCTCGGTGATCGCCGCCATCCAGAGCCGCCGGCGCGGCGCCATCGGGGTGGCGGTGATCGAGTGGGGCAGCCCCGGCGGCTCCCAGGTGATCGTGGACTGGATGCGGATCAGCGACGACGCCTCGGCCCAGGCGGTGGCGGAGGCGCTGCTGGCCGCGCCCCGCACCGCGCAGTCCTGGAACGCCATCGGCGACGCCATCCACCACGCGAGCCACCTGCTGCGCGAGGGGCCCTTCAGCGCGGAGCAGCTCGTCATCGACGTCTCGGGCGACGGGCCGGACATGCGCAGCCTGCGCCCCGCGCCCATCGCGCGCGACATCGTGGTGCGGCGGGGCATGGTGGTGAACGCGCTGGCCATCGCCGCCGCGGGCCAGGTGACGCGGGCCGGCGAGCCGCTGGAGGAGCACTACCGGCGCGACGTGATCGGCGGCCCCGGCGCCTTCGTCATGACGGCCGAAAGCCGGCGCGACCTCGCCCGCGCCCTGCGCGCCAAGCTCATCCGCGAGGTCTCCTGAGGCAGGAGAGGGCGAAGACGCGCAGCCGCGAGGCCAGCGGCTCGCCCGTCGCGGCGCGGGCGGCGTCCTGCTCGGCCACCAGCGCGGCCAGCGAGAGGCGGCGGCGCGCCGCCTCCTCCTCGAGAACGGCCCAGAAGGCGGGCTCCAGCGCGAGGGAGGTGTCGTGGCCCTCGAGCCGCAGGCTGCGCTTGCGCAGGTGGCGCGGCATGCGCGCGCTCAGTCGCTGTAGGTGGCGATCTCGATGAGGTTCCCGTCCGGGTCGCGGCAATAGACGCTGGTGATGGGGCCGAGCGCGCCGTCCTTCGCCACGGGGCCGAGCTCCACCGTCACGCCGCAGCGGTGCAGGTGCTCCACCACCTGCGGCGCGCTGACGGTGACGATGAAGCAGAGATCCTGCGCGCCCGGCGCGGCGGCGAGGCCGGAGAACCACTCCGTCTGCGTCGCCTCGGCCGGGCGGAGGTTGATCTTCTGCCCGCCGAAGCGCAGGGCGGTGCGGCGGTGCGGGCCGAACTCGTCGCGCTCCATGCCCAGCACGCGCTGGTACCAGGCGGCGCTGATGTCCACGTCCCGGCAGGTGAGGACGAGGTGATCGAGCCGGTCCACCGAGAAGCGCATCTCAGCGCTCCCCGCTGCGGCGGCGCAGCCGCGCGGTGACCTCGATCTCGATGCGCATGCGGTCGGTCTGCAGGTCGGCGTGGAACATGGTGGAGGCGGGGCGCACCGCGCCCAGATACTTGCGGATCACGGGCCAGCAGGGCTCCCAGTCGGCGCGGCTGGGCACGATGAAGGTGGCGCGCACCACGTCGTTCATGCTGGCGCCGGCCTCGCGCAGCGCGGCCTCGATGTTGCGGAAGGCCTGCTCGCACTGCTCCACCACGGAATCCGCGATGGACATGGTGCTGTAGTCGTACCCCGTGGTGCCGGAGACGAAGATGAAATCCCCGTCCACCACGGCGCGGGAATAGCCGATCTGCTCCTCGAAGACGGAGCCGGAGCTGATGAGGCGGCGGGGCATGCGGCGTGCTCCCTTCTCAGGGCCGGGCGACGAGGCGCTGGGTGATCCGCCGCACGATGGGCATGACCACCAGCACCGAGGGGAAGGCGATGAGCCAGGAGATGCCCCAGGCCACCGGCCAGCGCGCGAGGAACTCGGCCGAGGGGCCGAGCGCCCAGAGGGTGGAGATTCCCGAGACGATGCAGGTCATGAACAGGGTCAGGAAGAAACCCTGCACGAGTGGGGCGAAGCGGGCGGGGAGGGGGAACATGCGCCCCTTCTGTTACTCAAGCCCCTCGTAGAAGTCATTCCCCTTGTCGTCGATGACGATGAAGGCGGGGAAGTTCTCCACCTCGATGCGCCAGACCGCCTCCATGCCGAGCTCGGGGTATTCCAGCACCTCGACCTTGCGGATGCAGTCCTGCGCGAGCCGGGCGGCCGGGCCACCGACGCTGCCGAGGTAGAAGCCGCCGTATCGGCGGCAGGCCTCGCGCACGGAGCGGCTGCGGTTGCCCTTGGCGAGCATGACGAGGCTGCCGCCCGCGGCCTGGAAGGCCTCCACATAGCTGTCCATGCGGCCGGCGGTGGTGGGGCCGAAGCTGCCGGTGGGCATGCCCTCGGGCGTCTTGGCCGGGCCCGCGTAATAGACCGGGTGGTTCTTCATGTAGTCGGGCAGGCCCTCGCCGCGGTCCAGCCGCTCCTGCAGCTTGGCGTGGGCGATGTCGCGCGCCACCACCATGGGGCCGGTCAGCGCCACGCGCGTCTTGACCGGGTATTTCGACAGCGTGGCGCGGATCTCGCTCATCGGGCGGGTGAGGTCTATGGCCACCACCTCGCCGCCCTCGATCTCCTCCGTGTGGTCGGGCAGGTAGTGGGCGGGGTCGTGCTCCAGCTCCTCCAGGAACACGCCGTCGGCGGTGATCTTCGCCTTGATCTGCCGGTCGGCCGAGCAGGAGACGCCGATGCCGATGGGCAGCGAGGCGCCGTGCCGGGCCATGCGGATCACGCGCACGTCATGGCAGAAATACTTGCCGCCGAACTGCGCGCCGATGCCGAGATTCTGCGTCAGCTTGTGGATCTCGGCCTCCAGCTCCGGGTCGCGGATGGCGTGGCCGGCCTTGCTGCCCTTCGTGGGCAGCCCGTCGAGGTAGCGCGTGCTCGCGAGCTTCACCGCCTTCAGCGTGGCCTCGGCGCTGGTGCCGCCGATCACCACCGCCAGGTGGTAGGGCGGGCAGGCGGAGGTGCCGAGCGTCTTGATCTTCTCCTCGAGGAAGGCGAGCAGCTTGGGCCTGGAGAGCACCGCGCGCGTCTGCTGGTAGAGGAAGGTCTTATTCGCGCTGCCGCCGCCCTTCAGCACGAACATCAGGTGGAACTCCTCGGCGTGCGCCTCGCCGGGGGCGGCCATGATGTCGAACTGCACGGGCAGGTTGTTGCCCGTGTTCGCCTCCTCCCAGACGGTGAGAGGGGCCATCATCGAATAGCGCAGGTTCGTCTCGGTGTAGGTGCGGTGTACGCCGAAGGAGAGCGCCTCCTCCTCGTCGCCCTCGACCCAGACGCGCTGGCCCTTCTTGCCGAAGACGATGGCCGTGCCGGTGTCCTGGCACATGGGCAGCTTGCCGCCGGCGGCGATGTTGGCGTTCTTCAGAAGGTCGAGCGCCACGAAGCGGTCGTTGGGGCTCGCCTCCGGGTCATCCAGGATCTTGCGGAGCTGCGCGAGATGGCCCGGGCGGAGCAGGTGCGAGGCGTCGCGGCAGGCGGCGAAGGCCAGCTCCTCCAGCACATGCGGGGGCACCTGCAGCACGCGCCGGCCCGCCGCCTCGATGACTTTCACCCCCTCGATGGGCAGGCGGCGATAGGGGGTCTTGTCCTCCGCCAGGGGGAACATGGGGCTGTAGTGGAAGCCCTCCGGGCGCGGGGGCGTGGTGCTGTCGAGCACGGCGGAATGTCCTCGGGGTTCGGGCGCGGTCAGTCGCGCTTGCGGCGGAAGGCGTCGAGGCTGACGACCTGGGGCTGGGCGGGCGCAGCCTCGGGGGTGGCTGGCGGGGCGGCCTCGGCGGCGGGGGGCGCGGCCTCGGGCAGGCCGGCGGCGTCCTCCTGGCCCTCGAACTCGGGCTCGAAGCGCAGGCCGAACTGGGCGTGCGGATCCTGGAAGGCGGTCAGCGCGGCGAAGGGCACCACCAGCGTCGCGGGCACCCCGCCGAAGGAGAGCCCCACCGAGAAATGCCGCTGCGCCCGGTCCACCTTCAGGTCCCAGAAGCGGTGCTGCAGCACGATGGTCATCTCGCGCGGGTATTTCGCCTTGAGGTGGGCGGGGATGCGCGCGCCCGGATGGTCGGTGCGGAAGGAGAGGTAGAAGTGGTGCTCGCCCGGCAGCCCCTCGCGCGCGGCGTGCTCCAGCGCGTCCACCGCCACGGCGCGCAACGCGCGCCCTGCCCATTCTTCGTAGGGGAGGAGGCTGTTCGGGGGTGTGGTGCTCATGCGGGGCATTCCTGTCCCGGCACCATATGGCGCGCGGCCGCGCAAGGGAAGGAAGGGCGCTGGCGGGGGGCTTCTGTTGCCCGGTGCCCCCCAGACCGCGCTTACCTATGGTTAGGCAGCGAGCGCCACGTCCTCGCGGACGTTGTCGTTGGCACTTGTGATTCGGTCCGATGACGGCGGTACCATGCCGGGCAAAAGCTGCGTCTTTACCACGCGCGTCGAGCCTGTTTCGTCCCCCTGCCACGCTCCCCGACAAGGGAGGTCGGAGTGGTGGAGACGCCGGGCACTGCCCCCGGGTCCGCAACGTTTATTCCACGCAACGTTTATCGCCATAGCCGCAAGCGGCGATGGCTATGTAGCGCAGCGGCCGGCCGGATGCGAGAGGGCGAAGGGCAGGCTTGCCCGGCGCGCATGGCCCGCTACACCCAGGGCGCTTCAGCACGGGGTCGGACCATGGAACTCACCGAGGCGCAGCGGGCGGAACTGAGCGAGGCGCGCGCCGCCCGCGCCGAGACGCGCCGCCCCACCGTCCCCGCCCTCGAGGCCATGCTCTTCGAGCCCATCCCGGTGCTGGATCACGGCTTCATCCGCGTGGTGGACTACATGGGCGACGACGGGGCGGTGGTGCAGGCCGCGCGCGTCTCCTACGGCCGCGGCACGCGCGCCGCCAACGAGGACCGCGGGCTGATCCGCTACCTCATGCGGCACCGCCACTCCACGCCCTTCGAGATGTGCGAGATCAAGTACCACGTGAAGCTGCCCATCTTCGTGGCGCGGCAGTGGATCCGCCACCGCACGGCGAACGTGAACGAGTATTCCGCCCGCTACTCGGTCATGGACCGGGAGTTCTACATCCCCGCCCCCGCGCATCTGGCCGCGCAATCGGCCGTGAACCGCCAGGGCCGCGGCGCGGTGCTGGAGGGGGAGGAGGCCGAGGCGGTTCTTCGCCTGCTGCGCGAGGACGCGCAGCGCAACTACGACCACTACGCCTGGATGCTGAACGAGGACGAGGCCGGGAACCCGCTCGACGAGACGCGCAGCGGGCTCGCGCGCGAGCTCGCGCGGATGAACCTCACCCTCAACACCTACACCCAGTGGTACTGGAAGACCGACCTGCACAACCTTCTCCACTTCCTCTCGCTGCGGGCGGACGCGCACGCGCAGTACGAAATCCGCGCCTATGCCGAGGCGATGCTGCGCACCGTCGAGGCCTGGGTGCCGCTCTGCTTCGAGGCCTTCCGCGACTACCGCATGGGCGCGGTGACGCTCTCGGCGCAGATGCTCGGCCTGGTGCGGCGCATGCTGGCCGGCGAGGCGGTGACGCAGGAGGCGAGCGGCCTGTCCAGGCGCGAATGGCGCGAGCTGATGGAGGTGCTGGGGCGTGGATGAGCGACTCGGCGCGATCCTG
Organism: Roseococcus sp.; assembly: GCA_046291055.1. Classification (GTDB taxonomy): domain Bacteria; phylum Pseudomonadota; class Alphaproteobacteria; order Acetobacterales; family Acetobacteraceae; genus Roseococcus. Next base: position 741 of record JBKBSR010000111.1, on the reverse strand, counting down.
GACTTCCTCGCGCTCGCCGACCGGCTCAAGCACGTCCAGCGCGCCGCGCGCACGCGCCATGCGGGGACGGACCGCGCCGAGAACAGCGCCGAACACGCCTGGCATGTGGCGCTGATCGCCGTGCTGCTGGCCGAGGAGGTGACCCCGCGCCCCGACCTCGCGCGCGTGCTGGCGATGATCGCCGTGCACGACGTGGTCGAGATCGAGGCGGGCGACACCTTCGCCTTCGACGAGGCCGGCCTGCTCACCCAGGCCGAGCGCGAGCGCGCCGCCGCCCGCCGCCTGTTCGGCGCCCTGCCGCCCGATCTGGCCGCGCGCCTCTCGGCGCTGTGGGAGGAGTTCGAGGCGGGCGAGACCGCCGAGGCGCGCTTCGCCATGGGCTGCGACCGGCTGCAGGGCTTCGCCCAGCAGGTGGGCTGCGGCGCGCCCGCCTGGGCGGAGGTGGGGCTGACGCGCGCGCGCAGCCTCAGGCGCATGCAGCCGGCCATCGACCTCGGCCCGCCCTTCGCGCCGATGATCGAGGCGCTCTACGCCCGCGCCATGGCGCTCGGGCTGCTCAGGCCGTGAGCGCGCGCGGGGGCGTCATCGTCTTCGGCGCGGCCGTCGCCGACCTGATCTTCCGTGTGGAGCGGCTGCCCGGGCCCGGCGAGACGGCGCTGGGCGAGGCCGGGGCGCCCCTGCCCGGGGGCAAGGGGCTCAACCAGGCCATCGCCGCCGCGCGCGACGTCGCAGCGGTGCGCT
>JBKBSR010000110.1:0-9274 GCA_046291055.1 Roseococcus sp. | reverse complement strand
TGGTGCGGCTGATCAGCGACATCGCGGGGCAGACCAACCTTCTCGCGCTCAACGCCACCATCGAGGCGGCGCGCGCGGGCGAGGCGGGCAAGGGCTTCGCGGTGGTGGCGAGCGAGGTGAAGAACCTCGCCGCGCAGACCGCCAGGGCCACGGAGGAGATCGCCGCCCAGATCGCCGCCATGCAGTCGGCCACCGGCGCCTCGGTGCAGGCGGTGCGGGCCATCGCGCAGACCATCCAGCGCCTCGACGGCGTGGCGACGACCATCGCCTCGGCCGTGGAGGAGCAGGGGGCGGCCACGCGCGAGATCGCGCGCGCCGTGCAGGAGGCGGCCGAGCAGTCGCAGACCGCCTCGGCCGGCGCGGCGCGGGTGGTGGGCGAGGTGGGCGAGACGCTGGCCGCCGCCCGCGGCGTCGGCGAGGATGCGGCCGAGGTGCGCCGCCGGGGCGAGGGGCTGCGCGACGAACTTGGCCGCCTCATCGCCCGGCTGAGGGCGGGCTGAGGCGGGCTACCCGGCCGGGGCTTCCGCCGCCGCGAGGATGCGCGCCAGCGCCTCGCCCCGGCCCAGCGCCTCGAGCGTGATGTCGATGGGCGGCGAGGTGGTGCTGCCGGTGAGCGCCACGCGCAGCGGCTGCGCCACGTCCTTCAGTTTCACGCCCTTCACCTCGGCAAAGTCGCGCAGCCAGTGTTCGAGGTCGGCGCGATTCCAGTCGGGCAGGGCGGAGAGGAACTCCGCGAGGTCGGCCAGCCGCGCCCGCGCCTCGGGCGTCAGCAGCGCGGCGGCCTTCTCGTCCGGGACGGGCGCGCCGTCCATCACGGCGAAGGCGGCGCCGCCGGCCAGCTCGTCGAGGGTGCGGGAGCGCTCCATCAGCGCGGGCAACAGCGCGCGCACCCGCGCCGCCTTCTCCGTGCCGAAGTCGAAGCCGCCGCGGGCGAGGCGGCGCATCACCTCGGGCAGCAGCGCGTCCGGGTCCGCCCGGCGGAGATAGACGCCGTTCAGGTGCGCGAGCTTCGCGTAGTCCATGCGCGAGGGCGCGCGGCCCACCCCCGAGAGGTCGAAGATCTTCTCCGCCCGCTCGCGCGGGATGATCTCCTCGTCGCCATGGCCCCAGCCGAGGCGCAGCAGGTAGTTGCACAGCGCCTCGGGCAGGTAGCCCTGCTCGCGGAACTCGAGCACGCTCACCGCGCCGTGCCGCTTGGAGAGCTTCGCGCCGTCGGCGCCGTGGATGAGCGGGATGTGCGCGAAGCGCGGCCGCCGCCAGCCGAGCGCGTCGTAGATCTGACACTGGCGGAAGGTGTTGGTGAGGTGGTCGTCGCCGCGGATGACGTGGGTGATGCCCATGTCGTGGTCGTCCACCACCACGGCGTGCAGGTAGGTGGGCGTGCCGTCGCTGCGCAGGATGATCATGTCGTCGAGCTCGGCGTTGGCGACGCGCACCATGCCCTGCACGAGATCCTCCACCACCGTCTCGCCCTCGCGCGGGGCCTTGAGGCGGATCGCATAGGGCTTGCCCTCCTGCTCGGGGCCCGGTTCGCGGTCGCGCCAGAAGCCGTCGTAGCGGGGGGGGCGCTTCTCGGCCAGCGCGCGCTCGCGCATCGCGGCCAGCTCCTCGGGCGTCTCGTAGGCGCGGTAGGCGCGGCCGGCGGCGAGGAGCTGGCGGGCCACCTCGGCGTGGCGGGCCTCGCGCTGCGACTGGAACACGGGCGGCTCGTCCGGGCTGAGGCCGAGCCAGGCGAGGCTTTCGAGGATCTGCTCCACCGCCTCCTGCGTGCTGCGCGTGCGGTCGGTGTCCTCGATGCGCAGCAGGTATCGCCCGCCATGGCGGCGGGCGAAGAGCTGGTTGAACAGCGCGGTGCGCGCGCCGCCGATGTGCAGGAAGCCGGTGGGCGAGGGGGCGAAGCGGGTGCGGACGGACATGGCCCCCTCTAGCATGCGGCTTGCGCGCCGCGCAGGGGTGGGCCAGTTGCCGGAGGATGCTGCCGCCCGAGCCCTCCTGGATCGCGCGCCGCCTGGCGGCCGAGCAGGGGCGGCTCGCGCTCTGGCTGCCGGTGGCGATGGGCGCGGGGATCCTTCTCTACTTCCAGCTCCGCTTCGAGCCGCCGCTCTGGTGGGCGCTGCCGGCGCTGGCGCCGCTGCCGGCGGCGCTGTGGCTCGCGCGGCGCAGCCTGCTGGGCGGCTGGGCGCTGGGGCTTGTGGCGGCGGCGGGGCTCGGCTTCGCGCTGTGCCTGCTGCACGCCGCGCGCGCCGCCCCGCCGCTCGATGCGCCGCGCGGGGCGGTGGTGCTGACCGGGGTGGTGGCCGAGACGGATCTTCTGCCCGAGGGCCTGCGCCTCACACTCTCGGACGCGCGCTGGGGCGAGGCGACGGCGCCCAGCCCGCGGCTCATCCGCGTGCGGCTGCGCGCGAGCGACCCCGCGCGGCCCCAGCCCGGTGATACGGTGCGGCTGCGGGCGCTGCTGCGCCCGCCCTCCGCGCCCGCCTATCCGGGCGCCTGGGATTTCCAGCGCGCCGCCTTCTTCGAGGGGCTGGGCGCCTCGGGCTTCGCACTCGGCCCGGCCGAGATCATCGGCCGCGAGGGGCGCGCGCCGCCGCTGGCCGGCTGGCGGGCGGAGATCGAGGCGCGGGTGATGGCGGCCGTGCCCGGGGGGGCCGGGGCCATCGCGGCGGCGCTGCTGACGGGCGGGCAGAGCGCCATCGCGCCGGCCGACATGGCGGCGATGCGCGATTCGGGCCTTGTGCACCTGCTCTCCGTCTCGGGGCTGCACATCGCCATCGTGATGGGCGTGTGCTTCTTCGTGGTGCGCGCGGGGCTCGCGCTCTGGCCCGGCTTCGCGCTGCGCTTCGGCACCCGGCCCTGGGCGGCGCTGGCGGCGCTGGGGGCGGGGGGCTTCTACATGGTGCTCACCGGCGCGCAGATCCCGATGCAGCGCAGCTTCGCCATGGCGGCGCTGGTCACGCTCGCGCTGCTCGCGGGGCGGCGCGCCTTCAGCCCGCGCGTGCTGGCCTTCGCCGCGGCGGCGGTGCTGGCGCTGCACCCCTTCGCGCTGATGGGGCCTTCCTTCCAGATGAGCTTCGCCGCCGTGCTGGCGCTGATCGCGGCCTGGGAGCGGCTGCGGCCCGTGCTGGCGCGCGGCGAAGCCGCCCGGCCCTGGTGGTGGCTGCCGGTCGGGGCGGTGCTGGGCACGGCGCTGACCTCGCTGGTCGCGGGGCTGGCCACCATGCCCTACGGGCTGCACCATTTCGGGCGGGTGCAGCTTTACGGCGTGGCGGCGAATGCGCTGGCGGTGCCGCTCACCTCCGTGCTGGTCATGCCCTCGGGGATGCTGGCGCTCGCGCTCATGCCGCTCGGGCTCGAGGCGCTGCCGCTGTGGGTGATGGGGCGCGGGGTGGAGGGGATCCTGCTGGTGGCGCGGGAGGTGGCCGCCTGGCCCGGGGCGGCGGCCTCGCTCGCGCCGTTGCCGGGCTGGGGGCTGGGGCTCGCGAGCTTCGGGCTGCTCTGGCTTTGCCTCTGGCGGACGGGCTGGCGGCTCTGGGGGCTGCCGCTGATCGGCGCGGGGCTGCTGGCCGCGCTGCTGGCGCGCCCGCCCGATGCGCTGGCCGCCGCCGATGGGCGGCTCTTCGCCTTCGCGGTGCAGGGCGAACTCCACGTGGAGCGCCGGCCCGGCGCCTCGCGCTTCACGCGCGCGCTGTGGCTGCGCGGCCAGGGCGACGAGGAGGGCGAGGCGCTGCCCGTGCGGGGCGAGGCCGCGGGCGGGCGCATCCGCTGCACGCCCGAGGGCTGCACGCTGCACGACGCGGCGGGCGCGGCGCGCGTGCTGCTGCTGCGCCCCGCGCCCGCGCGGCGGGGAGAGCGCCCGCCGCCCCTGCGCGCGCCCCCGGAGGCGTGCGGGCGGGTGGCGGTGATCCTCGCCCCCGAGCCGCTGCGCGGCGCCTGCCCGGGCAGCCAGGTGGTGGACCGCTTCTCGCTCTGGCGCGACGGGGCGCACGCCGTCTGGCTCACCGCCTCCGGCGCGCGGGTGCTCTCCGACCGCGCGCATCGCGGCGACCGGCCCTGGGTGCCGCCGCGCCCCCTCCCGCGCGGCGAGGCGGTGGCGCCGCCTGCGCCGACGGAATGATCACTGGAAGCCCTGCACCAGGCTCGCCGCCAGCAGCGACCAGCCGTCCACCAGCACGAAGAAGATCAGCTTGAAGGGCAGGGACACGACGGAGGGCGGCAGCATCATCATGCCGAGCGACATGAGGATGGAGGCCACCACCATGTCGATCACCAGGAAGGGCAGGAAGAGCAGGAAGCCGATCTCGAAAGCGCGGCGCAGCTCCGTCACCAGGAAGGCGGGCATCAGCGCGCGCCAGGGCGCCTCGGCCGGCGTGCTGGCGGGAAGCTGCGCGAGGTCGAGGAAGAGGGCGAGGTCGCTCTCGCGCACATTGGCCGCCATGAAAGCACGGAAGGGCTCGGCGGCGGCGGCGAGGCCCTCCATCTCGCCCATCCGCCCCTCGGTCATCGGCAGGATGCCCTGGGTCCAGGAGGCCTCGAAGACCGGCTGCATCACGAAGAAGGAGAGGAAGAGCGCGAGGCCGATCAGCACCGGGTTGGGCGGCACGCCCTGCGCGCCGATGGCGGTGCGCAGCAGCGCCAGCACGATGACGATGCGCGTGAAGGCGGTGGCCATCACGAGCAACGAGGGCGCGAGCGAGAGCAGCCCGATCAGAGCGGTGAGCTGGACGAGCCGCGCCGTCGCCCCCGGCTGGCCCGTGGCGCCGAGGTCGATGGAGACGGACTGCGCCGCCGCCGGCCCCGCGGCCAGCAGCAGGGCGAGGAGAAGCCCGAGCGCCCTCATGGCCGACCGCCCTCGGGCTGGGCCGCCTCGGGACGGGCGCCTTGCGGCAGCCAGCCAAGGAACTGCTCGCCCCCGGGGCCGGTGAGCAGCAGCGCCTCGCGCCCGTCGCAGCGGATCACGAGCAGGCGCCGGCGCGAATCGAGCGCGCAGGCGGCGGCGACGCCCAGCCGGGCGTTCGGGCGCAGCAGGGGCCCGCGCCGCTCGAGCAGCTTCGCCGCCCCCCAGAGCAGCAGCAGCACGGCGGCCAGCGCCGCGCCGGCCTCCAGCAGCCTCGGTGTGTCGAGCGGTGTCATGGCGAGGCCTCCTGCCGTCGCGTGGGGGAAGGGGGGTCAGGCGGCGCGCAGCACGCCCGCGAGTCGGTCCAGCTCCTGCGTCAGCCCGTGCAGGGGCGCGCGCAGCCGCGCCCCCGCGCCCTCGGGCAGGCAGGCCAGCGCGGCGCAGAGGCGCTCCGCCTCGCGCTCGAGCCCGGCGAGCTCGACCGCGCGCCCGGCCTCGACCAGGGCGCGGGCCAGGGCGAGGGTGCCCTGCATCGAATCGATGGCCGCGAGGGTGGCGAGGATCTCCACATCGGGCGGGGCGGGGCGGGGCATGGGCAAATCCTGCCCGGGGCGGGGTTAAGGCTTCCTCACCGCAGCCGCGGCGCCGGGCTTCACCTTTCCTTCACCGCCGCGGGGCGAGGCTCGGCGCATGGATGTGCTCGGCACCGGCCCCATCGCCCTCGCGGAACGCCGCCTCGCCTGGCTGGACGCCCGGCAGCGCCTTCTCGCGCAGAACGTCGCCAATGCGGACACGCCGGGCTTCCGCCCGCGCGATCTGCAGCCCTTCGCCGAGGTGCTGGCGCGCCGCCGCGCCGCCCCCGGCGTGGCGGTGACGGACGCGCGCCACATCACCCCCGCGGGCCTGCGCCCCGGCGAGGTCGCCGCCCGCATCCGCGAGCGCACGCCCGACGGCAACGCCGTCTCCATCGAGGAGCAGGCGCTGCGCATCGCCGAGACCGACCAGGCGCATGCCCTCGCGATGGGGCTGCACCGCAAGTATCTGGGCCTGTTCCGCGCCGCGCTGGGCCGGCCCTGAGGAGGAGGAGAGGGATGGATCTCGACCGAGCGTTCGCCATCTCGGCCGCCGGCCTTGCGGCGCAGTCCACGCGGCTGCGCATCGTCGCCGAGAACATCGCCAACCGCGACAGCACGGGCCAGACGCCCGGCGCCGATCCCTACCGGCGCAAGACCGTCAGCTTCGCCGCCCGGCTCGACCGCGCGCTGGGCGTGGAGACGGTGCGGGTGGCGCGCATCGGCACCGATGACCGCCCCTTCCCCGAGCGCTTCGACCCCTCGCACCCCGCCGCGGATGCGCGCGGCTACGTCAAGACGCCCAACGTGGACAGCCTGGTGGAGAACATGGACATGCGCGAGGCCAACCGCAGCTACAACGCCAATCTCGCGGTGCTGGAGACCACGCGCGGCATGCTGATGCGCGCCATCGAGGCGCTGCGCTGATGGTCGCGCCCGTGCTCGCCGCGGCCGGGGCCGCGGCCGCCTATCGCGCCGCCCAGGGGCTGGGCGAGGCCGTCAGCCAGGGGGCGGGCTTCGGCGAGGCGCTGCAGCGCGCCGTGCAGGGCGCCATCGGCGCGGGCCGGGCGGCGGACGCCGCCTCCCAGGCGGCGCTGACCGGGCAGGGCGGCGTGACGGAGGTGGTGCTCGCCGTCTCCCGCGCCGAGATCGCGCTGCAGACCGCGACGGCGGTGCGCGACCGCGTGATCACCGCCTACCAGGACGTGATGCGCATGCCGATCTGACCGGGCGCCGCCCGGCCGGGTCGGCCGCGCCCCGCAAAACGCGAGGGAGCCGCCGATGATCGAGACCGCCACGGTGATGGCGATGCGCGAGGCGCTGTGGGTGGCGCTGCAGCTCGCGGGGCCGCCGCTGCTGGTGGTGCTGGCGATCGGCCTGACTGTTTCTCTGATCCAGGCGCTGACGCAGATCCAGGAGGCGACGCTCGCCTTCCTGCCGAAGCTCGCGGCCATGGTGGGCATCCTGGTGGTGCTCGGCCCCTTCATGGGCGGCGTGCTGCGCGGCTGGGCGGGGGTGCTGTTCGACCAGGTGGTGGCGGTGGGCGGCGCGCCGTGACGGCGGCGGATGAGGCGCTGCTGGCGGCGCTGCCCGCGCTCGCCTTCCATGCGGTGCTGGTGTTCTGCCGCATGGGGGCGGCGGTGATGCTGCTGCCCGGCCTGGGCGAGATGGAGATCCCGCCCACGCTGCGCCTCACGCTCGGGCTGCTGGTCGCGCTCGCGCTGCTGCCCGCCCTCGCGCCCGGCCTGCCGCCCATGCCCGCCGAGATCGGCCCGCTCGCCCTGCTGGTGGCGGGGGAGCTGCTGGCGGGTCTCTGGATCGGGCTGCTCGCGCGCTTCCTCGCGCTCGCCCTGGCGCAGGCGGGGCAGGTGATCGCGCTGATGATCGGCCTCGCCTCGCCGCTGCAGGGCGATCAGCTCCAGGGCGCCACGGTGACGGCGCCGGCGCGGCTGCTCGGCCTCGCCACCGCCTCGCTGTTTCTCGCCACCGGGCTCTACGAGGCGCCGCTGCGCGCGCTGGCCGGCAGCTACGCCGTGCTGCCCGCGGGCGGCGGGCTGCCCGCGGGGCCGGCGGCCGAGGCGCTGGCCGGCGCGGCGGCGGCGCTGCTGCTGGCGGCCATGCAGCTCGCCGCGCCCTTCGTGGCGGCGGCCATCCTGTTCAACGCCGCACTCGGCCTGATGGCGCGGCTCGCGCCGCAGGCGCAGGTCTTCGTGGTGGCCGCGCCGGCGCAGATCCTAGGCGGCTTCCTGCTGCTGATGGTGCTGCTTCCCTCGCTGCTGGCCGCCTGGTGGCGCGCGACGGGCGAGGGGCTCGCGCGCCTGCCCGGGGCGGGCTGAGACATGGCCGAGGAGGCGGAGGAGGAGGGCGGCGGGGGCGAACGCACGGAACCCGCCTCGCCGCGCAAGATCGAGAAGGCGCGCAAGGAAGGCCAGGTTCCCCTCTCGCGCGAGGCGGTGGGCTTCGCCGCCCTGCTCTCGGCCCTGCTGGCGGCGGCGCTGGTGCTGCCGGGCGAGGGGCGGCGGCTCGCGGCCGCGCTGGCCGGCGCGCTCTCCCAGGGCCTGCTGCGCGAGCCTGCGCGGGTGCTGCGCGACTGGGCCTCCCTGTTCCTCGACCTGGCCTCGCCGGTGGCGGGGGCGGCGGCGCTGGGGGCGGTGGCGGCGACGCTGCTGCAGACGCGCGGCGCCATCACCACCAAGGGGCTCCAGCCCAGCCTCTCGAAGATTTCGCCCATGTCCGGCTTCTCGCGGCTGTTCGGCGCGGAGGGGCTGCTCGAGTTCCTGCGCACGCTGCTGAAGCTCGTCACGGTGGGGGCGGCGCTGTGGTTCGTGGCGCGCGACCTGCCCGGCCTCGCGGTGCTGATGGAGGCGCCGCCCGGGGCGCTGCTGGCGGCGGCGGGGCAGGGGGCGCTGCGGCTCGCGGCCGCCACGCTCGCGGTCTTCGCGCTCCTCGCGGGGCTCGACGTGCTGCTGGTGCGCTTCCGCTTCCTCCAGCGCCTGCGCATGACGCGCCAGGAGATCAAGGAGGAGATGAAGGAGAGCGAGGGCGACCCCACCATCCGCGCCCGGCTGCGCCAGCTCCGCGAGGCGAAGGGGCGGCAGCGCATGATGGCCGCCGTGCCGCGCGCGGCGGTGGTGATCACCAACCCCACGCACTATGCCGTTGCGCTCGCCTACGAGGCGGGGCAATCGGCCGCGCCGAAGGTGGTCGCGAAAGGGGTGGACGCGATGGCGGCACGAATCCGCGAGGCGGCGCGGGAGGCGGGCGTGCCCATCGTCTCCGACCCGCCCCTGGCGCGCGCCCTGCACCGGCTCGACCTCGACACCGAAATCCCCCCCGAGCACTGGGAGGCGGTGGCGCGCATCATCGCCTTCGTCATGCGCCGCGGGGCCGCGCCATGAGCGCGCCGGGGGTGGAGGCGTTGCTCGCCGCGCTTCCGCAGCCCGCGGCGCTGCTCGACGGCGCGGGCGCGCTGGTCGCGGCCAATGCCGGGTTCCGGCGCGGTCTGGGCGGGGTGCGCCCCTGGCTGCCTGGCGAGTCGCTGCTCGCCCGGCTGCCGGAGGCCGAGGCCGCGCTCGCCGCCGCGCTGGCGGGCGAGGCGGGACGCCTGCGCCCCCCCCAGGGCGGCGTGCTGACCTTGCGCCCCGCCCCGCCCGGCGTGCTGCTGCTTTGGCAGCCGCCGGGGGTGGAGGAGGCGGAGCGGCTGGCCACGCTCGGCCGGCTCGCGGGCGGGGTGGCGCATGACTTCAACAACCTGCTCGGCATCATCCTCGGCGCTGCGGTGGCGCTGCGCCCCCCCGCACACGCCGAGGGGGCGAAAGAGGGAAGCTCCGTCCCCGGGGACGCAGACGGACGGGGAGCGGGGGCGGTG
>JBKBSR010000109.1:0-9291 GCA_046291055.1 Roseococcus sp. | reverse complement strand
CGCAGAGGCGCGGCCCGCGCCCGCGCGCCCGGTCGCCGCGCCCGCGCGCCAGGCCGAGCCGCGCCCCGCCGCCCGTCCCGCCGCGCCCCGCCGCGAGGCGCAGGCGCGCCCCGCCGCCCGTCCCGCCGCGCCCCGCCCCGTGGGCGCGGTGATCTCGGACGGGCCGCGCATGCGCGATGCGCCGCAGGAACTGATCCCCGTGCTCGCGCCCGGCCATGTCGGGGAGGGGCTCTCGCCCCGCGCCGCCTGCCTCGCCGCCACCCAGCGCGCGGAGGAGGTGCATGGCATGCCGCGCGGCCTGTTGACGGCCATCGCCCTGGCCGAGAGCGGCCTGCACGCCTATGCGCTCTCCATCGGCGGCCGGCCGCATTTCCCCGAGACGGCGGCCGAGGCGCGCGCCCTGCTGGAGGCCGCGCCTGCGCGGCGCAGCCTGATGGCCGGCTGCGTGCAGGTGAACGCCCGCGTGCATGCGCGCGGCAGCCACTGGCCGCTCGATCCCTATGTCTCGGCCGACTGGGCGGGCGGCATCATGGCGCGCTGGCACCGCGAGACCGGCTCCTGGGCCGAGGCGCTGCGCCGCTGGCATGGCGGCAGCGCCGCCTCCACCCAGCGCCTCGTCTGCCGCGTGCGCGCCAAGCTGGAGGTCACCAGCCCGGGCAGCGACCTGTTCCGCGACTGGCGCTGCCAGGATGCCCAGGCCGAGCGGGTGCGGCGCAACGGCGCCATCCACCTGGCCACGGCCGAGCACCAGTCCCGGCCCTGAGCGGCGCCGTCAGAGCCGCGAGACGCGCGTCTCCTTCCCGGTGATGAACTCGAGCAGCGCGGGCGTGCCGTTGCGCGTCTGCTCGATGCCGCGGCGGATGGCGGGCACGATCTCCTCCGGCCGCGTCACCCGCTCGCCATAGGCGCCGAAGGCGCGGGCCATCGCCGCGTAGTCGCCGCTGATGTCCGTGGTGCGGTATTTCTCCGTGCTCAGCGCCATGATCTTGAGCTCGATGGCCATGGAGAAGTTGTTGAGCAGGATGGAGAGGATGGGGATGCGTTCGCGCACCGCTGTCTCGATGTCCATGCCCGTGAAGCCGATGGCCGCATCGCCCCAGACATTGATGCAGAGCTTCTCGGGCGCCGCGAGCTTCGCGCCCATGGCGAGGCCGAGCCCGTAGCCGAGCTGCGTCGTCTTGCCCCAGCCGAGATAGGAGAGCGGCGTGCGGCTGATCCAGAAGGGCGAGAGCTGGTCGCGCGGGCTGCCTGCGTCATGCGTGATGATGGTGTTGTCCACATCCACCGTGCGCCAGAGGTCGCGCAGCACGCGATAGGGGTTGAGCGGAACCTCCTCCGAATCGCGCAGCGCCGCCCATTCCGCAAGCCAGGGCGCGCGAACCGCCTGGATCTCCTGGGCCACGGGGGCGGCGTCGCGCGGCGCGGCGATCCGCCCGCCGAGTTCCGCGAGCAGCGCATCGAGCACGAGCCCCGCATCGCCCACGAGGCCGATGTCGCAGCGGACATCCTTCTCGAGATGGTCGGGATCGAGGGTGGCGTGGATGATTTTCGGGCCTTTGGGCATCCGCACCGCGAAGGAGGATTCGGTGAAGGAGCAGCCCAGGCCGAGGATCACGTCCGCATTGTCGAGGAAGTGCCGCACCGGCTTGGGGATGGCGAGCCCGCCCGAGCCGAGCGCGAGGGGATGATCCTCCGGGAAGGCGGACTTTCCGCCGAGGCTCGTCGTCACCGGCGCGGCCAGCAGCTCCGCCAGCGCGCGAAGCTGCCGCCAGGCGCGGGCCCAGTGCACGCCCGTGCCGGCGTAGATCACGGGGCGGTGCGCGCGCGCCAGCATCTCGGCGGCGCGCGCCACGTCGAGCGGATCGGGCGCGCTGCGCGTGGCGACGACGGGGCGGTAGTCGAGCTCGCCGGGGAACTCCTCGGCGAAGAGGTCGCTCGGGATCTCCACCAGCACGGGCCCGCCGCGGCCGTTGCGCAGCCGCGCGAAGGCGCGGCGCATGATGTTGGGCACCTCGGCGGCGCTCATCACCGCCTCGGCCGATTTCGTGACGCCGCGCATCTGGATGGTGGCGTTGTAGTTGGGCGGCACATGCGCCAGCCGCCGCGGATAGCCCATGGGCAGCACCAGCACCGGCACGCTCTCGCCGAAGGCCTGCGCCACGCCGCCATAGGCGTTCTCGGCCCCCGGCCCGTGCTGCATGCAGAAGGCGCCGAGCCTGCGGCCCGAGGTGACGCGGCTGATCGCATCCGCCATGTGCAGGCCGATGCGCTCCTGCCGCACGATCACGGGGCGGATGTCGCGGGCGGCGGCGTGCTCGATGAGGTGGTTCACCGGATAGCCGCAGAGGATCTCCATCCCCTCGCGCCTCATGATCTCCGCGATCGCGTCGCCGACCTTCATGCGCGTTCCTCCCGAGGCGTTCCTGCGCGCGAAAGGCTAGACCCCGCCGCGCGCGGGCCGCAAGCTGCGCCCCCGCGCATCGAAAGGACCGACCATGGCCGAGCCGCTTCCGCCCCAGGAGTTCGCGCTGCTGCTGGCGCGCGCCGGGATCAGCCTGCCGCCCGAGGAGGTGGAGAACCTGCGCCAGGCGCACGCGAGGCTCGCGCAGATGCTCGCGCTGCTGCGCGCGCCGCCGCCGCCGCTCGCCGCCGAGCCCGCCTTCGCCTTCGCCGCGGGAGAGGGCGCATGATCCCCACCATCGCCGAGGCCGCGCGCCTCATCGCCGCCCGCCGGCTCTCGCCCGTGGAGCTCGCGAAGGAGTGCCTGGCGCGCATCGCGGCGCGGAACCCCGCGCTGCACGCCTTCATCCTGGTGACGGAGGAGCGCGCGCTGGCCGATGCGCGGGCCGCCGAGGCGCGGCAGATGGCCGGCGCGCTGAAGGGCCCGCTCGATGGCATCCCCATCGCGCACAAGGACATCTACGACACGGCCGGCATCCGCACCACGGCGCACTCCGCCCAGTTGGAGGATCGCGTGCCCGAGGAGGACGCGGTGACGGTGGCGAAGTGGCGCGAGGCGGGCGTGGTGCTGCTCGGCAAGCTCGCCACGCACGAGTTCGCCTTCGGCGGCCCCTCCTTCGACCTGCCCTGGCCGCCCGCGCGCAACCCCTGGGACACGGAGCGCTTCACCGCCGGCAGCAGCAGCGGCACGGGTGCTGCGGTGGCGGCGGGGCTGATCCTCGGCGGCACGGGCTCGGACACGGGCGGCTCCATCCGCGGGCCCGCCGCGCTGTGCGGCATCGCCGGCATCAAGCCGAGCTACGGGCTGTGCTCGCGGCGCGGCATCCTGCCGCTGGCGCAGACGCTGGATCACGCCGGCCCCATGGCCTGGACGAGCGAGGACTGCGCCCTCCTGCTCGAGGCCATGGCGGGGCATGACCCGCACGATCCCGGCAGCGCCGACCGCCCGCCGCCGCGCTTCGACCTCGAGCAGGAGTGGCGCGGCCGGCGCGTGGGCGTGATCCGCCACATGCACGAGCGCGACCACCCTGTCTCGCCCGCCACGCTCAAGGGCATCGAGGAGACGGCCGAGATCCTGCGCGGGCTGGGCGCGGAGCTGGTGGAGGTGACGCTGCCGAGCCTCGCGGAGTTCAACGCGGCGGGCTGGGTGACGCTCTCGGCCGAGGCCTGGGCGGTGCACGAGGAATGGATGCGCACCCGCCCCATGCGCTACGGCGAGTTCCTGCGCGCGCGGCTCGCGCTCGGCGGTCTGCTCTCGGCGGGCGACTACATCCAGGCGCAGCGGCGCCGGCGCGAGCTGATCGCGCGCAGCTTCGCCGCGACGGAGGGGGTGGATCTGCTGCTCACCGCCGCCGCGCCCGGCGAGGCGCCGCGCATCCGCGAGGTGTCGAAATGGGCGAGCCTGGAGAAGCCCAACTTCACCATCGCCTTCAACCTGCTGGGCTGGCCGGCGCTCTCGATCTGCACGGGCTTCGGCGAGGGCGGGCTGCCGGTGGCCGCGCAGATCGTGGGCAAGCCGTGGCAGGACGGGCTGGTGCTGGCCGCGGGGCACGCGGTGGAGCGCGCGAACGGGCATCGCGCGCGCCGGCCCCCCGCGTGATCTAGCTGTTCGGCCCGCGCCCCATGCCGACGGGCTGCCAGCGGCGCAGCGCGGTGTTCTGCAGCACCGCGGGGTTCACGCAGCTCATCGGCCATTTCCCCTGCGCGACGAGGGCGAGCTCCTGCCCCACGCGGCGCTTGCGCGCCTCGTCGAAGCGCGCGCTGGCCGAGGCCGTGTGCGCGGAGAGGATCACGTTGTCCATGGACAGCAGCGGGTTGTTGTGGCTCGGCGGCTCCTGCTCCAGCACGTCGAGGCCGGCATAGGCGATCCAGCCCTCCTGCAGGGCGCGGATCAGCGCCGCCTCGTCCACCGTCGGGCCGCGGCCGGTGTTGATGAAGATGGCGGTGGGCTTCATCATCCGGAAGTGGCGCTCCGTCAGCATGCGGGTGCATTCGGGGCGCGCCGGCGCGTGCATGGAGACGAAGTCGGAGCGGCGCATCACCTCCTCGAGCGTCGCCGGCATCACCCCCTGCTCGATCATCTGCGTCTCGTCGAGGAAGGGATCGTAGGCGATGACCTGCAGCCCGAAGGGCTTGGCGCGCCGGGCCACCGCGCGCGCGGTGCGCCCGAAGCTGATGAGGCCGAGCGTCTGCCCCATCAGGCGCGGGATCTTCAGCAGCGCCGGCCGCCCCTCCTTCCAGCGATGCTCGCGCACCATGCGGTCCTGTTCGATGCAGCGGCGGAAGGTGGCGAGCAGCAGCATCATGGCATGGTCCGCCACCTCCTCGATGAAGGTGTCGGGGACATTGGTGACGGGGATGCCGCGGGCGGTCGCGGCCGCCACGTCCACGCTGTCCACGCCGACGGAGCCGAGGCTGATCACCTTGCACTTCTCGAGCGCGGCGATGATCTCGGCGGTGAAGGCCATGCCCTTGGCGTAGATCGCGTCCGCATCCTTCGCGGCGGCGATGAAGGCGGCGGGCTCGGCCGGCGCCTCGACGATCTCGGCATCCAGCCCCGCCAGCGCCTCCATCTCCAGCGTGTAGTCCGAACCCGCGACGGTGAAACTCGCCGCGGCGGGGGTGACGATGCGGAAACTCGCCATGGGCGCTTCCTCCTCCTGTGCCGTTGGCGCGGAGCCAAGCATGGGGCAGGGGGCGCGACAAGGCGGGCGCGCGCGTCTAGCCTCGCCCCGCGCGCACGCGCAGAGAGGGAGGAGAGCATGGCGGCATTGCAGGGCCAGGTGGCCTGGATCACCGGCGCGGGCAGCGGCATCGGCGAGGCGGCGGCGCATGCGCTGGCGGCCGAGGGGGCGGTGGTGGTGCTGACCGGGCGCACCCGCGCGAAGCTCGATGCGGTGGCGCAGGCCATCGCCGCGAAGGGCGGCGTGGCGCATGTCCAGCCCGCCGACATGGCCAAGGCGAATGCGGTGCAGGCGGTGGCGCGCTGGATCGGCGAGACGCTCGGGCGGCTCGACATCCTGGTGAACAATGCGGGGCTGAACATCACCGACCGCGCCTGGGCGAAGCTCACGCCCGAGGGGATCTCCACGCTGGTGGAGGGCAACCTGCTCTCCGCCTTCCATGGGGCGATGGCGGCGCTGCCGCTGATGCGCGCCCAGGGCGGGGGGCTGATGATCCATACCGCGAGCTTCGCGGGGCGCTTCGTCTCGCCCCTTTCGGGCCCCGGCTACACGGCCTGCAAGCACGGCGTGGTGGCGATGAGCCACAGCCTGAACATGGAGGAGTGCGGCAACGGCATCCGCTCCACGGTCATCTGCCCGGGCGAGGTGCGCACGCCCATCCTCGACAAGCGGCCCAACAAGCTCTCGGAGGAGGAACTCGCGCAGATGGTGCAGCCCGAGGATTGCGGGCGGCTCATCGCCTTCGTCGCGACCATGCCGCCGCACGTCTGCATCAACGAGGTGCTGATCGCGCCCACGCGCAACCGCAGCTACCTCGCGCAGATGCAGCGCCGGCTATAGGTTGCGCCGCTGCCCGCGCAGCGTGGGCAGGCCGATGCCGGCGGCGTCGAAGCCGCCATCCACCGCCAGCACCTGTCCCGTGACATAGCTCGCCTCGGCGCTGGCGAGCCAGAAGATCGCCGAGGCAAGTTCCCGCTCCAGCCCGTAGCGGTTGAGCGGCATGGCGTCGTGGTAGTCGGCGCGGATCTCGGGCGTGTGCACGGCCTGGGCCATGGCCGTGTCCACCGGCCCGGGCGCCACCGCGTTCACCCGGATGCCGAAGGAGGCGAACTCCACCGCCTGCTGCTTCGTCAGATGCGCGAGCCCGGCCTTGGAGGTGCCATAGGCCACGCGCAGCGTGGAGGCGCGCAGCCCCGAGATGGAGGTGATGTTCACGATCGCCCCTCCGCCGCTCTCGGCCATGAGCGGCGCGGCGGCTTGGCCGGTCAGGAAGGGGCCGGTGAGGTTCACCTCCATCACCCGCCGCCACTGTTCGAGCGTGGTCTGCAGGATGGGGCCGAAGATCGCGACGCCCGCGTTGTTCACCAGCGCATCGAGGCGGCCGAAGCGGGCGCGGATGGCAAGGGCGGCGGCCTCCACGGCGGCGGGGTCGGAGACGTCGCCGGGCAGAGCGAGGGTGCGCTCGGGCAGGTCGAGCGCGGCGACGCTGCGCGCGAGCAGCGCCTCCTCGATGTCGAACAGCGCGACCGCCCAGCCCTCGGCGAGGAAGCGCTGCGCGGTGGCGAGGCCGATGCCCCGCGCCGCGCCCGTGATCCAGGCGACCTTCATGGCAGCTCCTCCCGCGCCGCGCGCACCGCCTCGGCCAGCACGCCCGGCGCGAAGGGCGAAGCGAGGCCCGCGCTCTGCGCCAGTTCGCCGAAGGGCAGGGAGCCGCCGCGCGCGCAGAGCGCCGCATAGGCGGCCATCGTCTCCTCCGGCGCGCGGCGCATCCGCGCCCAGAGCTGCAGCGCGCAGCACAGCGCCAGCGTGTAGTCGATGTAGTAGAAGGGCGAGGCGTAGATGTGCTGCTTCGCCTGCCAGCGCCCGCCCTTCGCGGGGTAGGCGAGATCGCCGTACTCGGTCCAGGGCATGTAGAGCCGCTCGAGCGCCCGCCAGATCGCGTGCCGCTCCTCGGGCGTGGCCTCGGGGCGCGCGAAGACCTCGTGCTGGAAATGGTCCACGCAGGCGCCATAGGGCAGGAAGCTCAGCGAGGCGATGAGGTGCATGCGCCGGAACCGCCCGGCCGCCGCCTCGCCCACCAGCCGCCCGATCTGCGGGTGGGTGAGGAACTCGAGCCCCATGGAGTGGATCTCGGCCGATTCCATGGTGGGCCAGAGCTGATCCAGGCCCGGCAGGTTGCGGCTCTCCCAGCACTGGAAGGCATGGCCCATCTCATGGGTGAACACGCCGATGTCCTGGTGCGTGCCGTTGAAGTTCGCGAAGATGAAGGGCGCGCCATGGGTGGGGAAGGCGGTGCAGAAGCCGCCCCCGGCCTTGCCGGGCCGGTTCTCGAGGTCGAGGAAGCCGCCCTCGCGCATCATGGCGAAGAAGCCGCCGAGCCCATGGCCCATGGCCTCGAACATGCCCTGCGCCGCGTCGAGCAGCGCCTCGCCGCTGGCGGCGGGGCCGGGATTGCCCTCGGGGTCGATGAAGGCCTCGTCCCAGAACATCAGCCGCTCCCAGCCATGGGCGCGGCGGCGGCGCTCCAGCAGCTCCGCCACCAGCGGCGTCACCTCGCGGCGGATTTCCTCGCGGTAGCGCGCGACCTCGGCGGGCCCGTAGTCGAGCCGGCGCATCCGCCGGTAGGCGAGCGGGACGAAGCCCGCATCGCCGAGCTTCATGCCCATGGCGTGGCGCAGCCGCACCAGCGCGTCGTAGAGGGAATCCAGTTCGGCGCCGTGTTCGGCGAAGAAGGCCCAGCGCGCCGCCTCGGCGGCGTGGCGGCGGGCGCGGTCGGGCGATTCCGCGGCCGGCGCGAGGCCGGCGAGGTTCACCACCTCGCCCTCGAAGGGGATGGCCGCCCCGGCCAGCAGCGCGGTGTAGCGCGCGACGAGGCGCGATTCCTCCTCCAGATCCGCCGCGATGGCGGGCGCGAAGCTGGCGATGTCGCAGGCCCAGAGCCGGGGCGCGTGGCTCCCCGTGGCGGCGGCGAGCACGGCGCTGTCCACCTCGTCGAGCAGGCGCTGCTTGAGGCGCGTGTCGTGGTCCTGGATCACGGGGGCCATGGCGTCGGCGTGCTCGCGCGCCGCGCGGGCCTCGGGCTCGCGCGTATCCTGGGCGAAGCGCAGATGCGCGAGGGCGGACCAGGTCTCGTTCTCGCGCCGCAGCCGGTCCCAGGCGGCGAGGGTGGCGGCGGGATCCGCCGCCAGCCGCGCGTGCAGCGCGCCATAGGCGTCGGCCAGCGCGGCGGGCTCGGGGCGGGGGGCGGAGATCTCGGCGAAGCGCAGCGTCATGGCGCGATCATGCACGCGGGCGGCGGGACGGCCAGGGGGTTCAGCCTCCGTTAACGCGACGGGGCGAGAAGGCGGAAAGTCTGCCGGGAATCGATCGCCATGCAGCGGCGCGCCGCCCTAAAGACCGTCCGTGCGCGCATCGCTGCGGGCTTCCTGCTGCTGACTCTGATCGCCGCCGCGATCCTCTGGCTGCAGGTGCGCGCGGGCGCCGAGTATCAGGCGCAGAGCCTCGCGCGCACGGGCGAGAACGATGCGGAACTGCTGCGGATGGAGCTGGCCGCAGAGGCCGCGCGGGCGCTGGAGGCGGCGGTCGCCTCGGCCGCGCGCCCGGCGGTGCAGGCCGCCGCCGCGGCGCGGGACCGCGAGGCGCTGCGCGCCGCGCTGCAGCCCGATTTCGACGCGCTGCGCCGCGCCCGGCCCAGCACCGAGCAGTTCCAGGTCTTCGTGAACGAGCGCCCCTCCTCCGGCGCGGCGGGCCCCGGCCCCTGGACCACGGCGCTGCTGCGCATGCAGGCGCCCTCGCGCTTCGGCGACGATGTCTCCGGCTGGCGCATCATCATGAACCGCAGCCTGGCGCAGGCCTGCCCGGGCGAAGGGCTGACGGGGCTGGAGATGAGCACCTCGGGCGTCGCCATGCACGGGGCCACGGCTATCTGCCACGAGGGCCGCAATGTCGGCACGCTGAACGTGGGGCTGCGCTTCGACCGGGCCTTCCTGGAGGGAGTGGCCCAGCGCCGGCCGGGCTCCTACGCCCTCTACCTGCTGGCCGAGGAGGGGCAGGGCGGCCAGCCCTCCTTCGCGCCGCTGCTGCGCAGCGGCCAGCAGAGCTTCGACCCGGCGCGGCATCGGCTCCATCCGGTCGGCAGCCTGCACCC
>JBKBSR010000466.1:0-1881 GCA_046291055.1 Roseococcus sp. | reverse complement strand
CTGTCGCCACGCGACCGCTGTTCCATCCGCCCGAGCTGGCCGTGACCTTCGCCATGGCCGGCATGCCGAGCCACCTCGCCTCGGCCGCGGGCGCGACCATGGGGAGCGGGCGGCTCGACATCCGCCAGGGCGATGCGCCGGCGCGGCGCTGCGAGGGCGGTCGCGACGCTGTCTGCCGGCAGAGCTTCCCGACCAGCGCCACGGGGCTACGCCTCGATCCGGCGCCGCCCTCGGGCCAGCGATTCGAGCCCATCCTGCTCGGCATCGCCTTTCCCGCCGCACCCGGCGCACGGCCCTGCGCGGCGGATGACGGCCCCTGGGAGGCGCCCCAGTCCACCCCGCTGCGCTGCGCGCTGCATCTCAACCACAGGGGCGACTGGCTGGGCGGCGAGACAAGCCACCAGTCGGCCATCGCCCGCTTCGGCCTGCCGCGGCTGCAGGTGCAGCGCGTGGCGAGCGCGGGCGTCACCCCGGGTCAGAGCTGGCTCATCGGCAACGACGTCACCGTGGCCACGCAGCAGCACTCCCTGCTCCTCCGGCCCGCCCCGGCCAGTCAGCGTGAGCCTGCCTTCGTGGATTTCGTCGGCCGCGACACGCAGGTCGAGCTGCGTTTCGCGGACGACCGGCGCGGCGACGCAACCAGGAACGGCGTCTGGGCCCTGGAAGGCCTCGAGGGAAAGGGCTGCGATGTGGCGCAGGGGCGCTGCGTCTTCACCACCTCCTCGGAGGGGCGCGACGCGGTGCGCGCCACCTACCGGCCGCTCGCCAATCTGGTGGTCAGCGCCGCCGCCGGCGTTCAGGTCTCCGTGACGCTCGCCAACTACCCCGGAGACCCCTGCCTGCGCCCGGGCCCCTCCTCTCCTGGCGTGGCCTGCCGCGTCATCAGCGACCTGAACCGGGGCGTGACCGTCACCGTCCGACGGGCCGCCCCGAACACCGCCATCCTGATCGGCTGCCCTCAGCCGCCCAGCCTGGCGCTGGATGGGACGCTCACCTGCTCGACCACGCTGCCCGGGGCGCCGGGCAACGAGATCCAGCGCATCGCCCAGTGATCCCGCGCGGAGGCCGCCCCTTGCACATCCGTCCCCTCTCCGCGCCAGCCGGCCCCGAGGCGGTGCCCGACGCCGCCGGCAGCAACCTCTGGCGCGCCGACCCCGCCTTCGCCCGCCTGCTGCCGCTCTACCTGCCCGCCGATCTGCGCGCCGTCCTGGAGCCGCGGCTCGACCGGCTCGGCGCGCTCGCGGGCGGGGCGCTCGATGCGCTCGCGATGACCGCCGACCGCCACGGGCCGGAGCTGATCCACCGCACGCGGCGCGGCGAGGACGCGCAATCCATCGCCTACCACCCCGCCTATCGCGAGATGGAGCGCCTCGCCTTCTCCGAGTTCGGCCTCGCCGCCATGAGCCACCGCCCGGGCGTCTTCGGCTGGCCCGCGCCGCTGCCGCCGGCGGCGAAATACGCGCTGACCTTCCTCTTCGCCCAGGCCGAGTTCGGCCTGCTCTGCCCCGTCTCCATGACCGACAGCCTGGCCCGCACCCTGCGCCGCTACGGGCCGAAGGAGCTGGTGGAGCGCTACCTGCCGCTGCTGACCAGCCAGGATCTCGACACGCTGCACCAGGGCGCGATGTTCATGACCGAGCAGGGCGCGGGCAGCGACATCGCGGCCACCGCCGTCACCGCCCGGCCCAACCCGGACGGCACATGGGCGCTCTCCGGCGACAAGTGGTTCTGCTCCAACGCCGATGCGGAGCTCGCCCTCGTGCTCGCGCGCATCGAGGGCGCGGCGGCGGGGCTCAAGGGCGTGGGGCTGTTCCTGCTGGCGCGCACGCTGCCGGATGGCACGCCCAACGCCCTTCGCATCCTGCGGCTGAAGGAGAAGCT
>JBKBSR010000108.1:0-9339 GCA_046291055.1 Roseococcus sp. | reverse complement strand
AGCACCTCGGTCGCCGTCATGCGCGCGTCGCGCGGCGCGCCGAGCCGGTCGGCCAGCAGCGCCTGGCGGATGCGCGCGCGCAGGTCGGAGAGCACGAGCTGCGAGACGTCGAAGCTGCCGGGTGCGGCGAGCGGCGTCAGCCCCGCGCTGCCCGGCGCCTTGGGAATGATCGCCCCGGGCGTGAGCTGCACGGTGGCGGGGTTCAGCACCCCGTCATCCTCCGCCTGCCAGATGCCGGTCACCGCGATGGAGGCGTTCTTGAGGACGAGCTCCACGACGCGGTTGGCGGTGCGGATGTCGGGCAGCGCCTTCACCACGGGCCCGCGGCCGTAGAGCTCGCCCGGCGCCTTCAGCCAGCGGAAGGCGATGAAGGGCGGCTCGGCGAAGCCGCCCTGCGCCAGCAGGAGGGGCTCGTCCAGCTCCGGCGCGTCGAGCACCGCGGCGTAGCGGTGGCCGAAGCGGTCGGGCCAGACCGCCTCGACGACGCGATGCGTGCGCGGCTCGGCCTGCTCGTCCGCCTCCTCCTCGCGCAGGCGCGCGGGCAGCTCCGCGAAGGGGAAGCGGCGGCGGAGCGCGGCCAGCGTCATCCTGTTCTCGCGGAAGACGGTGTCGAGGCGGCCCGAGGGGCCCTCCTCCAGCACCGCCTGGCGCACCGGGATCGCGGTGAAGCGCAGCGCGGAGGGCTCGCCGGGCGGGGCCTCCTCCACCAGGAGCACGCCCGTGCCGGCGATCACGAGGTCCAGGAAGGCCTGGTGCATTTCCACCGCGAAGTTCGAGCGGTCGAGCTGCTGCTGCAGCACCGCGGCGGTTCCCTCGAGGGCATAGGCGGCGGCCTGGCCCTCCTCGGTGTCGGCGAAGTCGCGGGCGGGGGCGAGGCCGAACCAGCGCGACCAGGGAGGAGTCAGCTCCGCGAGCAGCGAGGCGGCGAGCTGCTCGGCGGCGTCGGCGGCGGTGGAGTCGAACAGGCCGGCCGCCTCGTGCGGCGCGGGCAGCACATGGGCGTAGGCATCGGCCCAGGCGGCCTCCAGCGGGCGGCGGCGTTCGCGCGCCCGATGCTGGCGGGCGAGGATCTCCTTGGGGTCCATCGCGCTCACTCGCCCAGCAGGGATTTGCGGCCGACCAGGGGCAGCGGCTCCAGCACGCCGCGCGCCGAGGTGGCGATGGTGCCGGCGAGGCCCTGGCGGGAGCGGCGGCGGGCCTCGATGCGGGCCTCCTCGGCGGTGCGGGCGGCGGCGGCCTCGGCCTCCAACTGCTGCTGGCGCTGCTGCTGCTGCTGCGCCGCCGCGTCGATCTGCGGCGGGGGCACCACGACGGGCTTCGGGGCGCGGAACAGGCCTCCCATGCGGGCGGATCTCCTCTACGAAGGGCGCCTCCCCCTCGTCGCGTGGCTCGCCGCGCCCGAAAAAGGACGGCGGGCCGCTTCCAGGAAAGGAAACGGCCCGCCGCCAAGGTCGGGAGAGGGAGAGGAGGACGCCATCGGGCGCAGTTCGCCCGGTGACATCCCCCTTCTACACGCACGCCTCGGTAGCAGTCAAGTATTTTTTCCTATGATCGGCGCGAGCGATGAGGCGGCGATACAACCCGTATGGCGTGAGGGCGAAGGGCGCATGCGGCCCGAGCACCGCCCGGCAGAGCGCCACGCAGTTGTAGGGCGCGACACCGAGGCCCCGCCCGCGCGCGGGTTCGGTGAGGATGAAGGGGCCCACCGGGCGCAGCCCGGCGCGCCGGTAGAAGCGCGGCAGGTCGAAACCCGGCGGCAGGTCGAGGCGGCCGGCCAGCAGCCGGCCCGTCAGCGGGTCCAGCACCAGCCAGCCCTCGCCGTCCTCGATGGCGGCGAAGCAGTGCCGGAAGCCCGGGCGCAGGCAGCGCTGCCAGAGGTGATCCGCCCGCCCGCCGAACACGATCCAGACCCGCTGTTCGGCCAGCGCGCGGTGGTGATGGGCGGTCACGACGCCTGGCCGGGGAAGGGCAGGATCTCCGCCTCCGCAGGCGCCTGCGTGGCGGGATCGGCCACGATGCCCTTGACGCGGAGCGGAAACTCGAGGCGCTGCATCGCCTCGCGCCACAGGCGGTGATCGCCCCGCTCGGCCGGGTGGCGGGGGCAGGGCGGCACACCGCGCTCGCCCCAGATGCGCAGGATGCGGGCATGGGCGATCTCGATCCGGCGCTGGCGGTAGAGGCGGTCGAGGCACTTCACCACGTCGTCGGGCTCGCAGGGGCGCAGGCTCAGGCCCTGCCCGGCGCGCACCCGGGCCCCCTCGCGCCGCGCCATCAATGCGGCCATGGTCCAGAACCACGCCTCCTCCGCAGAGCGGAAGGGCTCGGCGCGGGCGAGGCTGCCCAGCACGGGCGCGGCGGCGGCACGGGGGGAGAGGCGCATGGGAAACTCCGTTCAGGGGTTGTAAGGGGGCAGGAATGCCTATGGGGGGCCAACACCGGCAGTTGTGGCCGGTTCCGAGAGCGAAAGCAAGATTTTCCTATTGCGTCCTGACCACAAACCTAACAAGGTGCCGAGGACATGCGACACGACGACATCTGGCGCGCCATCGATTCGCTGGCGGCCGAGCACGGCCTCTCGCCCTCGGGCCTGGCGCGGCGGGCCGGCCTTGATCCCACCGCCTTCAACCCCTCCAAGCGCGTGGGGCCCGACGGGCGCGCGCGTTGGCCCTCGACCGAGAGCATCGCCAAGGTGCTCGGCGCCACCGGCGCGGGGATCGAGACCTTCGCCGCGCTCGTCTCCGGCGGCAGCGGCCTCTCGGGCCAGGGGCGCGGCGGGCGGGGCCCGGCCCGGCGCATCCCGCTGATCGGCTTCGCCCAGGCCGGCGGCGAGGGTTTCTTCGACGATGGCGGCTTCCCGGTCGGCGGCTCCTGGGACGAGATCAGTCTGCCCGAGATCGGTGATCCCAACGCCTATGCCCTCGAGATCAGCGGCGACTCCATGGCGCCCGTCTTCCGCGACGGCGACGTGATCATCGTCTCGCCCGCCGCGCCCATCCGCCGCGGCGACCGTGTGGTGCTGCGCACCCGGAAGGGCGAGGTGATGGCGAAGGAACTGCGCCGGCAGAGCGCCAAGCGCATCGAGGTGGCGAGCCTCAACCCCGCCCACCCCGACTACAGCTTCGACCTCCAGGACGTGGCCTGGATGCACCGCATCATCTGGAGCAGCCAGTAGGCCGCCCGCTCAGCCTTCCGCTTCCAGCCGGCGCTTGCGCAGATTGAGCCACACCAGGGCCGCCACCACCGGAACCAGCACGGCGAGGATCGCCTCGGCCGTCGTGCCGAGCGGCCCCCACCAGGGCAGCGGCTTGATCAGGTAGCCGATGACGGTGAGCAGGTAATAGGTGATGCCCGCCACCGAGAGCCCCTCCACCGTCTGCTGCAGCCGAAGCTGCGCCCTGCCCGTGGCGGCCAGCGTGGCGAGCTGCTTCTCCGCCTGCGCCTCCTGCGCCACGGCCACCCGCGCCCGCAACAGATCCACAAGCCGCGCCGCGCGCACCGAGAGGGCGGCGATGCGCGCGCCCGTCGCGCTCACCGTCGCCATGGCGGGCTCCATGCGCCGGTCGAGGAAGCGCGAGAGAGTAGGTATGCCGTGCAGCGGCACCTCGCCCAGCTCCGCGAGGCGGCGCAGCACCAGCCGGTGATAGGCCGCGCTGGCCGAGAAGCGCTCGGCCGTGGCGGCGCTGGCGCGCTCGATCTCGCCGGCGATCTCGGTCAACTCCTCCAGCGCCGCGCGCTCGGCGGCGAGGTCGTCCAGGCTGGGCAGCCGGGCGGAGATCCGCACGAGCTGCTCCGAGGCGCTGGCGAGCTGCGGACCCACCCCGCGCGCCACCGGGAGGGCGAGCAGCGCCATGGCGCGGTAGGTCTCGATCTCCCACAGCGCCTGGGCGAGACGGCCGGCCACGACCGGGCTCGGCTCCCCCGCGATCAGGATGCGCGTGAAGCCGTCCGGGTGCAGGCGGAAATCGGTGAACACCATCGCCGCCTGCTCGGCCACCGCCGCGCCGGCGATGCTGTCCGTGACGAAGCCGCACTGCTCCACCCGGGCATCCGCTAGCGCGATGTGCATCGCGGCCACGGCCTGGCCCGGCAGCTTCGCGAGCCACTCGGGCGGAAGGGCGGCGATGGCGGGCGAATCGAAGGGGCGGTCGGGGTCCGCCCCGGCGGCGAGGAAGTTCCAGCCGGTGAACTCCGTATGCCGCTCGAAGCGCAGCCGAAAGGCGCCGAAATCGGCCATGAACCATGTCGCGCCGGGGGCGGGCGGCGCCACCCCGTGCCAGGCGCAGAGCGCGGCGAGATGCGCCTCCTCCGCCGCGCGGTCGGGCGCGACCATGGCGAGGCGGGAGAGCCGCGCGGGCGCCTGGATGGGCACGGCGGGCCGCGCGTGGAGTTCGCCGGTCAGCGCCTCGCGCTGCGGGTGGGAGGGGAAGCTCATCGCCGCGGACCCTAGAGCAGATCGCCCATGGCTGGCATCAGCGATCGCGCGGACCGGGCCCGCGCACGAGCCTCGCCAGAGGGTGCGGGCCGTGCGAGCCTTCCGCCATGCGCATCCGCGACATCGCCGAGGCCGACATCCCCGCCCTGCTCGCCCTGAACAATGCCGAGGCGGAGGCGGTGAACGCGCTCGCGCGCGAAGGGTTCGAGGGGCTGCTGCGCAACGCCTTCGCCGCGCGGGTGGCCGAGGGCGGCGCCGGCTTCCTGATCGCCTTCGACCACGCCACGCCCCCGCAGGGCCCGAACCACGCCTGGTTCACGGCGCGCGAGAGTTGTTTCGCCTATGTGGACCGGGTGGTGGTGGCGCCGCAGGCGCGGCGGCAGGGTGTGGCGCGGGCGCTCTACGATGATCTTGCCGGCCTGGCGCGGGCGGAGCGCATCGGGCTGCTGGCCTGCGAGGTGAACCTGGACCCGCCCAATCCGCAGGGCCTCGGCTTCCACGAGGCGCTCGGCTTCCTTCCGGCCGGCGAGGGGACGGACCCGCGCACCGGCAAGCGGGTGCGCTATCTGCGCAAGGCGATCTGACCCCTTACCCCGAGGGCTTGCGGAACAGCGCCTCCGCCGCCGCGCGTTGCGCCCCTCGGGCGGCCAGGGCGGCCTCCGCGCGCAGGATTTCGGCCTGCAGCGCCGCGATGTAGGCGCGCAGCGCCTCCTCCGACCAGCCCTCGAGCGCGGCCGGAGTGAAGGCCTCGGGGCGGCGGGGGCGGGGCTCCTCCTCGAACATGCGGGGCTCTCCTGCGAATCGCGGGGCTTGGCCCCGTGGGGCGCGCGCACTATAGGGCGCACGCGGGGCCCGCGCCCCTGGTTCGCGCCGCGCCGCGCCCGCCCCGAGACCTGACGGACCCTCCCATGGCCCAGCCCCTCATGCCCAAAGCCACCGCCGTGTGGCTGATCGAGAAGACCTCGCTCTCCTTCGAGCAGATCGCCGATTTCGTGAAGATGCACCCGCTGGAGGTGCAGGCCATCGCCGATGGCGAGGTGGCGCAGGGTATCATCGGCTATGATCCGGTGGCGAACGGCCAGCTCACGCGCGAGGAGATCGCGCGCTGCGAGGCGGACCCGACGGCGCGGCTCGTCCTCGCCCCCGCCGCCGTGCCGCTCTCCAAGTCCCGCGGCAAGGGGGGGCGCTACACCCCGGTGGCGAAGCGCCATGACCGGCCGGACGGCATCGCCTGGCTGCTGCGCCACCACCCGGAACTCAGTGTCGCGCAGATCAGCAAGCTCCTCGGCACGACCAAGGAGACGATCGAGAAGGTGCGCGACAAGACCCACTGGAACAGCGCGAACATCAAGCCGCGCGACCCGGTGATCCTGGGCCTCTGCACGCAGAGCGCGCTCAACGCCGCGGTGGCCGCCGCGGCCGAGCGCCTCGCCGCCGAGGGCAAGTCGCTGCCCGAGCCGCAGACCAGCGAGGCCGAGTAGGCCGCGCGCCGGGGCGGGTCAGTTGCTCCGGCGCAGCCGCTCCATCTCCTCCTTCAGCGCCAGCTTCTCGCGCTTGAGGCGGGCGATCTGTTCGTCGTCGGGACGCGGGCGGATCCCTTCCGCGGCAATGCGCTGTTCCAGTTCAGCGTGACGGGCCTCGAGGGCGCGGAGCCGCGGGGCGTGTATCATGCCGGTTCATCCTCCATCCGTGCGCGCCAGCCAGCTGCGCCGCCCCCGGGCATGATGGCGTCGAGGGGCGCAGCCTTCCGGTGCGCCGCCCGGGGCGGGCGAAGCCCGCATGGCCGCTCCGCGACCAAGGGGCCCGGCTTGCCGCCGCGGGCGCTGTTGCGCGGCGGCTGCCTCATGCTATCCCCGAATCGGCCGGGAGGTGGAAGGATTTCGTGTCCGCCGCGCCCCCGCCGCGCCTGATGCCCCCTCGCCCAGCCCAGGACCGATGCTCGAAGACCGCGAAGCCCTGTTGCGCCGCCTGCACGAGCTCCGCAGCGAGCATCGCGACCTGGATACGGTGATCGCCCGGCTGGAGGCGGGCCCCAGGGACCAGCTCCAGGTGCAGCGCCTCAAGAAGCGCAAGCTGAAACTGAAGGACGAGATCGCCTGGCTCGAGAGCCGGCTTGTTCCCGACATCATCGCCTGAAGGATGGCCATGGAGGACGCGACGCCGCGGGTGGGCGTGATCATGGGCTCCCGCTCGGACTGGGAGACGATGCGTCATGCCTCGGAGACGCTGGCTGCGCTGGGGGTGCCGCACGAGACCCGGGTGGTCTCGGCGCACCGCACGCCCCGGCGCCTCTATGACTATGCCGCCACGGCCGCCGGGCGGGGGCTGCGCGTGATCATCGCCGGGGCGGGCGGGGCGGCGCATCTGCCCGGCATGGCCGCAAGCATGACCAGCTTGCCGGTGCTGGGCGTGCCGGTGGAGTCGCACGCGCTGAAAGGGCTCGATTCCCTTCTCTCCATCGTGCAGATGCCCGGCGGCGTTCCGGTGGGCACGCTCGCCATCGGCAAGGCGGGCGCCATCAATGCGGGGTTGCTGGCCGCCTCCATCCTGGCGCTGTCCGACCCGGCGCTGGCCGCGCGCCTGGCGGCTTGGCGCGAAGCCCAGACCGAGGGCGTGCCGCATGAGCCCGCCTGAGGCGGCGCCTCTGCCGCTCGGCGCCACCATCGGCATCCTGGGCGGGGGGCAGCTCGGGCGGATGAGCGCCATGGCTGCCGCGCGCCTCGGCTACCGCACCCATGTCTACGCGCCCGAGGCGGATTCGCCCGGCATGCAGGTGGCCACCGCGCACACGGTGGCTTCCTACGAGGATGTGGAGGCGCTGCGGCGCTTCGCCGCCCAGGTGGATGTGGTGACCTTCGAGTTCGAGAACGTCCCCGCGGCCGCGCTGGCGGCGCTGGAGGGGCTGGCGCCCTGCCGGCCCGGCCTCTCCGTGCTCGCGACCTGCCAGGACCGGCTTGCCGAGAAGGCCTTTCTCGAAGCCGCCGGCGTGCCCGTCGCGCCCTGGGCGGCGGTGCGCAGCGCGGCGGACCTGGACGAGGCGCTCACGCGGATCGGGCTGCCCGCCGTGCTGAAGACGACGCGCCTGGGCTATGACGGGCGCGGCCAGGCGGTGATCCACGCCCCGGAGGAGGCCGCCGCCGCCTACGCCCGCCTCGCGCCCAAGCCGCTGGTGCTGGAGGCCTTCGTGCCCTTCATCGCGGAGGTCTCGGCCATCGCCGCGCGGGGCGCGGACGGGGCGTTGGCGGTGTTCGACGCGGTGGAGAACCGGCACCGCCACCACATCCTTGATCTTTCCTTCGCGCCGGCGCGCATCCCCGCGGCGGTGGCCGAGACGGCGCGCGGCCATGCGGCGCGGGTGGCGGAGGCGCTGGGCGCGGTGGGCGTGCTCGCGCTCGAGATGTTCCTGCTGGCCGACGGGACTCTGCTCGGCAACGAGATCGCGCCGCGCCCGCACAACTCCGGGCATTGGACGATGGACGCCTGCGATTGCGGGCAGTTCGAGCAGCACATCCGCGCCGTGGCGGGGCTGCCGCTCGGGCGCGCGGCGCGGCGGGCGGATGCGGTGATGCGCAATCTGGTGGGGCCGGAGGGCCTGGCCGCTTGGCCCCGCCTCGTCGCCGCCCCCGGGGTGGTCGCGCACTGGTACGGTAAGGCGGAGGCGCGGGCGGGGCGCAAGCTCGGCCACGCCAATCTGCTGTTGCCGTTGGGAAGCCTCGCTGCCGCCGAGGAGGCGGAACTGCTCGCCCGGCTGTGAGCGCGCCCTGTGGCCAAATCGCCAGGGGCGTTGTGTCGCGCGGGCCACACCGCTCTGGAAATGCTGGGCCGGGTGGTGCAAGGCGCGAGGCGCCGGGTTAAGGTCGCACCACGCAGCGGGGATTCGCGTCGTTTGGCGTGCCGCGCAGCGATCGAATGAACGTGATTGCCAAAGGAGAATGAGGATGAGCCTCAAGAAGGCCCTTCTGGCCGCGACCGTGCTGTCGCTGCCCGTGGCCGCCCAGGCGCAGCCTGTCTCGGGCCTCTATGTGGGCGCGGGCGCGGGTGCGAACTACCGTCAGAACTCGACCGCCGACATCCCCGCGACTCTGGGCGCCGACCGGGTGGACACCCGCTGGGGCTGGGCCGCGGTGGCCAGCATCGGCTGGGGCTTCGGGAACGGCATCCGCGCCGAGCTCGAGGGCAACTACCGCAACAACAGCGTGGACCGGATGAGCCTGGGCGGCGTGCGCGCCAACCCCGCGGGCGGCACGGTCCACCAGTACGGCATCATGGGCAACGCCTTCTACGATCTGGCGCTGGGCGACGTGCTCGGCCTGGGCGTGAGCGTGACGCCCTATGTCGGCGCCGGTATCGGCTATGCGTGGAACGACTACCGCAAGGTGATCGGCCGCAACTCCGCGACCAACCGCGTGATGATCGACGGCAATGAGGGCCGCTTCGCCTATCAGGGCATCGCGGGCGTGGCCTTCGGGCTCGGCTCGAT
Source organism: Roseococcus sp. (assembly GCA_046291055.1). Taxonomy (GTDB): domain Bacteria; phylum Pseudomonadota; class Alphaproteobacteria; order Acetobacterales; family Acetobacteraceae; genus Roseococcus. Next base: position 427 of record JBKBSR010000108.1, on the reverse strand, counting down.
GATGCCGGGCCTGTCGCTCACCACCGAGTACCGCTTCTTCGGCACGATGGACCCCTCCATCGCCTCGGGGAACATCAACAACGCCGGCCAGGTGGTGGTCAGCCCCGTCTCGCCGCGCAACTACACGCCGACCAACTACAACCACTCGATCCTGGTCGGCCTGCGCTACGCCTTCAACACGCCGACGCCGGCGCCCGCCCCGGCCCCGGCGGCGGCGCCCGCGCCTGCGCGCACCTTCCTGGTGTTCTTCGACTGGGATCGCGCGGACCTGACGGACCGCGCCCGCCAGATCATCGCCGAGGCGGCGAACAACGCCCGCACGGTGGGGTCCACGCGGATCGAGGTGTCGGGCCACGCGGACCGCACGGGTTCGGCGGCCTACAACCAGCGCCTGTCGGTGCGGCGCGCCGAGGCGGTGGCGGCGGAA
>JBKBSR010000465.1:0-1891 GCA_046291055.1 Roseococcus sp. | reverse complement strand
GACCGCATGCGCCAGGGCATCGCCACACCCGTCTGGCAGCGTTTCCTCGAGCGCGCGGGCGAGCCCGACGGCTATGCGAACGGCCCCGACTTCCAGGCCGCCATGGACCGGCTGCTCGACAGCATCCGCGCCGCGCTGGGGCGATGAGGGCTCGCGCCGTTTCCGGATGACGGGAAACCGCTCTCGCCGCGTCATCCCGAGCGCAATCACGCCATGGCCGGGCCCAGCCATGGGCGATGCGTTCTATTCCTCCACCAGCGCCACCTCGGCGGCGGCGAGGCGCCGGTAGAGGCGCAGCCGCCGCCGGTGGGGAATCCAGTCGTAGAGGAACACCTCCGCCGGCCGCCCCAACGCCACCCAGCCGATGATGACCAGGCTCTCGGGCAGCAGCCGCGCCAGCACCCCCTCCAGCGGCAGCCGCGCCAACAGCACCGCCGCGCCCAGGCAGGCCGCCAGAACCAGCAGGCCGAGCGCGAGCGCCATCCGCCCGAAGCGGAACAGCTCGCGCAGGGCGCGGCGCTCGGCCTCGGCGCGGCCGGCGAAATAGGCGCGGATGGAGTCCGGGATGCCGGCGGCGGCGGGGCTTTCGCGCTCCGCGCGCGGCAGATGCACGAGGATGGCGAGCGGCGCCTCGCGCGGCAGCTCCTGCGCCCAGTCCACGATATAGGCCTCGGCGGTGGCGTCCAGGTCGCCCTGGCGGAAGGGCGTGGGGTCCAGCGTGTGGTAGAGCTGCGCCACGCGGGCGAGGCGCAGTTCGATGGGCGGGGCCATGCCGGCGAGGATGGCGCGCCCCGCCGCCCCGCGCCATATGCCGAGCGTGACCGAACCCCTCGCCCTCTACATCCACTGGCCCTTCTGCGCGTCCAAGTGCCCCTATTGCGACTTCAACTCCCATGTGCGCGAGGCCGGGGTGGACCAGGCGCGCTTCCGCGCCGCGCTGCGCGCCGAACTGGCGCATGAGGCCGCGCGGGTGGGTCGGCGGCCGCTCGCCTCCATCTTCTTCGGCGGCGGCACGCCCTCGCTGATGGCGCCCGAGACGGTGGCCGCCCTCATCGAGGACGCCCGGGCCTTCTTCGACCCTCTCCCCGGCTGCGAGATCACGCTGGAGGCGAACCCGACCAGCGTGGAGATGGGCCGCCTGCGCGCCTACGCCGAGGCCGGGGTGAACCGCGCCTCGCTCGGCGTGCAGTCGCTGGACGAGGCGGCGCTGCGCTTCCTCGGCCGGCGGCACGACGCGCGCGAGGCGGTGGCGGCGCTGGAGGCGGCGCGCGCCCTCTTCCCGCGCCTCTCCTTCGACCTGATCTACGCCCGCCCCGGCCAGCAGGAGGCCGCCTGGCGGGCGGAGCTGCGCGCGGCGCTGACGCTCGCGGCCGACCATCTCAGCCTCTACCAGCTCACCATCGAGCCCGGCACGCGCTTCGAGACGCAGCACGCGCGCGGCGATTTCGCCCTGCCGCCCGAGCCCGAGGCCGCGCGCCTCTACCACGCCACCGCCGAGGAGGCGGCGCGCTTCGGCCTCGCGCCCTATGAGGTCAGCAACTACGCGAAGCCGGGCGCGGAGAGCCGCCACAACCTCGCCTACTGGCGCTATGGGGACTATCTCGGCATCGGCCCCGGGGCGCACCAGCGCGTGCTGGGGCCGGGCGGCATGATCGCCACCCGCCGCCACCGCGCGCCCGAGGAATGGGCCGCACGGGTGGAGCGCGACGGCCATGCGGCGGTGGAGGAGGTCGCGCTCACCCCCGAGCAGCGCGGGCGCGAGGCGATGCTGATGGGGCTGCGGCTGGCCGAGGGGGTGGAGCCGGCGCGCATCGCGGCGCGCGCCGGCCGCCCCTTCGCCGAGGTGGTGGACACCGCCATGCTCGCGGCGCTGCTCGACGAGGGCTATCTC
>JBKBSR010000464.1:0-1891 GCA_046291055.1 Roseococcus sp. | reverse complement strand
CTTCGCCGCCGCCAGCAAGGCCGTGGCCGAGATGCTGGGAAACGGCTGATCCACCCGATGGACGGGCTGGAGATGCTGGCGCTCGCTTACCACTGGCCGCCGGAGGTGGGGCGGGAGATGGACGTGGCCGAGTTTGCCGAGTGGGTGAAGCGCGCCGAGCGCGTGCTCAAGGCGCGCGGCGGTCTCTAAACGAGGAGCAGGCCCAGCATGATGAGCAGCGCGAACCAGCCGATGATGACGTTGAGCGAGGCCAGCCCGCGCGCTCCGGTTGCCAGCGCCAGCAGCGCGGGCGTGCCAAACAGCACGATGGCCGCCGCCGTCTGCGCCCAGGCGTGATCGTTGATGTAAGCGAGGATCGATTCGAGCATGTCTGCCACCCTTGCACTGGCCGCCATCCTGACGCTGAAGGATCAGTTTAGCGCGCCGCTGCGCGCGGCGACAGCCGCAACCGAAGCCCTCAAGGGCCGCATGGACGGCCTGGCCTCGTCGGCCGCGCGCGTCTCGGCAGCGCTGAAGACCGCGGCGCAGGCGGCATCAAGCCTTGGCACCAGCGCTGCGCAGATCGCCGCGGTCGGCCAGCTTGCCACCGGGTTTGGCCTGGAGAGCTACATCCGCAACACCATCGGCGTGGAACACCGGTTGGCCGCGCTTGGCAACACCGCCAACATGAGCGCCGAAGACCTGCGCGCGCTGGATGCGCGTCTGGCGGCGGCGGCGCGCGCCACCAACCAGTTCAAGGCCGACCTGCTCTCGGCCAACGAGGTGCTGATCGCGGCAGGGCTGGAATGGCGCACGGCCGTGGACATCACCCCCATCCTGGGCGAGATGGCCACCGCCACGCAGGCGAGCATGAAGGATCTGGCTAACACCGCCTACGCGCTCACCTCCAACCTCAAGGTGCCGGTGGAGCAGATCCGGGCGGCCTTCGAGCGGCTGACGGTGGCCGGCCAGAGCGGCCAGTTCGAGATCAAGGACATGGCCGCCAACTTCGCGCGCATCGGTGCGAGCATGGGCGCGCTCCAATTCACTGGGCTCGAAAACGTCTCGCGCCTTGGCGCGGCGTTGCAGATCGCCCTCCGCGGCGCGGGCGACGCCAGCGAGGCTGCGAACAATTTGCAAAACTTTCTGGCCAAGCTCGCTGCGCCCGAGGTTCAGAATAACTTCAAGAAATTCGGTATCGACCTGCCGCGCCTCTTGAAGCGCGCGCGCGACGAAGGTCTCGACCCCTTCCTCGTCACGCTCAAAGCCATCCAAAAGGCCACCGGCGGTGACGAATTCAAGCTCGGCGAGCTCTTCGGCGACATGCAGGTGCAGAACTTCATCAAGCCGATGCTGCTCTACACCGACGACTACAAGCGTCTGGTCGGCGAGATCAATGCCGCCAATGGCGTGCTGGAAGGCAATTTCGGCCGCATGATGAACACCACGGTCGAGCGCTGGAAGCAATTCCGCATCCAGCTCGAGACGCAGCCCATGCCGTGGCTGGATGACATCATCAGCCAGATGAGCGAGTGGCTGCGGCTGATGAACGAATACCCGAAGATCACCTCCATGATCGCCAAGGGGCTGGTCGGCATCGCGGTGGCCGCCATCGCCCTGAAAGCGGCGGCGGTGGTGCTGGGCGGCATCGGCGCAGCCATCGGTGGCATTGGCCGCATCAAGGACTGGATCGCGGCGCGCAAGGGCGGCGGCGCTGTCGGCAATGCTGGCGGTCTGCTCGGCAACCTTGCCGGTGGCGTGCAGAAGGTGTGGGTGGTCAACATGCCCGGCGGCGGCCTGCCCGGCATGGGGGTGCCCGACACCGGCGGCAAGGCCGGCGGCGCGGCGCGCACCATCGGCGCGCGCATCCGCTCGCTGATCGCCGGCGTCATGATGCAGGCCAGCCTGGCCT
>JBKBSR010000463.1:0-1896 GCA_046291055.1 Roseococcus sp. | reverse complement strand
CCCTTCACGCCGGGGATGCCCTCGGCCAGGGCGCGCAGGCCCTGCGCGACGCTGGGGCTGCGCGCGAAGCCGGTGCAGTGGACATGGCCCTCGCGCACCTCGGCGTGAAGGAAGTGGCGATCCACCCAGGGCTGCTCGCGCATCGCGCGGCGCAGGGCGGCGCGGATCGCGGCGTCGTCGGCCGCCTGGCCCTCGGGCGCGGCTGGCTCGGCGAGCACGGCCTTGAGGATGTCGGCCCGGCTCACCAGGCCGAGCAGCCTGCCGCCCGACACCACCGGCAGGCGGCGGATGCCCTTCTCCTCGAGCAGCTTCGCCACCTCGGCCACCGGCGCCTCGGGCGGCACGCAGAGCGGATCGGGCGTCATCACGTCCTGCGCGGTGCGGCCATGCAGCTTGGCGAAGCGGCCGGCCTCGGCGGCCGCGTCGCGGATCAGCCCGCCGAGGAAGCCCACCGGCGCCTCGGCCGGCGCGGCGATGCGGCGCATCAGGTCGCTCTCCGTCAGCACGCCGAGGAGGCGGCCCTCGGCGTCCACCACGGGAACGCCGGAGAGGTGGCGGCTCGCCAGCAGTTCCGCCACCTCGCGCAGCGGCGTCTGCGGCCGCACGGTGACGACATCCCGCGACATGATCTCATCGGCGCGCATGCGGCCTTCCCCCTCATTCGTTCCGCGGCATCTAGAGGGAGAACATGACCGTGACCTTGCGCGAGATCAATCCGCGGCACGGCGATTGCTGAACACGCGAGGCGGGGCGGACGGAGGCGCCGATGGGCGCCGCGCTGCCCCGCCCTTGTGCGACCGGAGCCTTCGAACCATGCAACGCCGTCTTCTCCTCGCCGCCCCCGCGCTGCTCGCCCTCGCCCCCGCGGCCCGCGCCCAGTCCTGGCCGGGCCGCCAGCCGATCCGCCTCATCGCGGGCTTCCCGGCGGGCGGGCTGGCGGACGCCATCGGCCGGCTCTTCGCCGCGCCGCTCGGCGAGGCGCTGGGCACGAGCGTGGTGGTGGAGAACCGCGCCGGCGCCTCGGGCACCATCGGCGCGGACGCGGTGGCCAAGGCCGCGCCGGATGGCCTCACCCTCGCCGTCTCGCACGCCATCCCCTTCGGCTTCGCGCCCGGCGTGCTGCCTTCCGTGCCCTACGACCCGGTGGCCGACTTCACCCACATCGCCATGCTGGCCGAGGCGCCGACGGTGAGCGTGGTGCGCGCGAACTCGCCCTTCGCCGGCATGGCCGCGCTGCTCGCCGCCGCGCGCGAGCGCCCCGTGCGCTACGGCACCTCGGGCGTGGGCTCGGCCGAGCACATCACGGGCGCGCTGCTGGCGCGCGCCACCGGCGCGACGCAGCTCGACCACATCCCCTATCGCGGCACCCCGCCCGCGCTGCAGGATCTGCTGGCCGGGCAGATCGACATGCTGAACGCGCCCATCACCACGCTGGTGGGGCAGTTGCGCGACGGCACGCTGCGGCTGCTCGCCACCTCCTCGGAGGCGCGGGTGCCGGGCTTCCCCGATGCGCCCACCCTGGCGGAGCTCGGCGCTCCCGCCGCCACCCACACGCAGTGGATCGGCCTGAGCGGCCCGCGCGGCCTGCCCGCACCGGTGGTGGAGCGGCTGATGGCCGCGATCCCGCCCATCGCCGCCTCGGAGGCGGTGCGCGCGCGGCTCGCGGAGTTCGCCTCCGCGCCGCGCCAGCCCGCCCCCATGGGGGCGGAGTTCGCCCGCTTCGTCGCCGCCTTCCGCGACCACTGGGTGGCGATGGCGCGCGCGGAGGGGATCGTCGCGGCCTAGGGTCTGGACTCAATCACGCCCAGTAGGTGATGGCGGAGACGAGGCAGACGGCGGCGAGGAAGTTACGAGCGGTCTTGTCGTATCGGGTGGCGATGCCACGGAAATCCTTGA
>JBKBSR010000107.1:0-9469 GCA_046291055.1 Roseococcus sp. | reverse complement strand
GGATGGGAGGAGGGACATGCATTGTTTGGGTGTGTTGGGGGTTGTCGTGGGGACCTCCGGAGCCGTGGCTGTGGCGCAGCTCGCGCCCACGCACCGCCTGGCGCTGCTGGAGGCGGAGGAGGTGGCGGGCCACCACGCCACCGGCCGCTCCGCCGCCATCTGGATCCTGAACTACGGCACGGCGGATGCGCGGCTGCTCACCGCCGCCTCGCGCGGCTTCTTCGAGCGGCCGCCGCCCGGCTTCGCCGAGGCCCCCCTGGCGCATCGCCGCGCCGTGCTGACGGTGGCGGATGCGGCGCAACGCCCGGCGCTGGAGGCGATGCTGGCCGAGGGCGCGGGGCTCGAGCCCCTCTCGCCCGAGCAGGCCCGCGCCCTCGCGCCCGCGCTGCGCGCGGACTACCTCGCCGCCGCCGCCATCGAGAGCGACGCCTTCGACATCGACGTGGCGGCGCTCCACCAGGGCTTCCTGCGCCAGGCGAGGGCGGCGGGCGGCGTGCTGGCGCTGCGCCACCGCGCGGGGCGCATCCGGCGCGCGGGCGGACTCTGGCACGCCGAGACGAGCGGCGGCGCGGTCTTCGCCGCCCCCGTGCTGGTCAATGCCGCCGGGGCATGGGGCGACGAGATCGCCCGCCTCGCCGAGGTCGCGCCGCTCGGCCTGCAGCCCAAGCGCCGCACCGCCCTGATCGTGGATCCCGGCCGCTGGGAGAGCGCCGAGTGGCCGCTGATCGGCGATGCCGCGCATTCCTGGTATGTGCGGCCCGAGGCGCGGCGCAAGCTGATGCTCAGCCCCGCCGACGAGACGGACAGCGAACCCTGCGACGCCCAGCCGGAGGAGCTCGACATCGCCATCGCCATCGACCGCATGCAGCAGGCGCTCGACATCCCCGTGCACCGGGTGGAGCACCGCTGGGCCGGGCTTCGCACCTTCACGCCCGATCGCGGCCTCGCGCTCGGGCCCTGCGCCGCGCCGGGCTTCTTCTGGTGCGTGGGCCAGGGCGGCTACGGCATCCAGACCGCGCCGGCGGCCGGGCGCCTGCTCGCGCATCTGATCCGCGGCACGGAGCCCGAGGCCGACATCCGCGCCGCCGTCCCTCTCACCGATCCGCGCAGGTTCTCCGCATGATGCCCGATTTCGACGATGTGCGCGCCGCCGCCGAGCGGCTGCGCGGGCGCATCCGCCGCACGCCCCTGCTGCGCCACCGCGCGCTGGACGAGGCGGCGGGCGGCCCCGTGCTGGTGAAGCCCGAGCCGCTGCAGATCACCGGCAGCTTCAAGCTCCGCGGCGCGACCAACGCGGCGCTGCGCCTGCCGCCCGGCACGCCGGTGGTCACCCATTCCTCCGGCAACCACGGCCAGGCGGTGGCGGCCGCCGCGCATGGGCTGGGCCTCTCCGCGCTCATCGCCATGCCCGCGGATGCGCCGCGCGTGAAGGTGGAGGCCACGCGCGGCTGGGGCGCCGAGATCCACTTCTTCGACCGCCACGGCGTGGACCGCGACGCGCTGGCCGCCGATCTCGCCGCGCGGCGCGGCGCGGTGGTGATCCCGCCCTTCGACCATCCGGACGTGATCGCCGGCCAGGGCACCGCCATGCTCGAGTTGATCGAGGACGCGCGCGCCGAGGGGCTCGCGCCCGCGCGCTTCGCCATCTGCACCGGCGGGGGCGGGCTGCTCGCGGGCTCGGCGCTCTCCATCAAGGCGCTGCTGCCCGAGGCCGAGATCTGGGCGGTGGAGCCCGAGGGCTGGGAGGATTACGGCCGCTCGCTGCGCGCGGGCGAGCGCCTGGCCAATGACGGGACGGGCAGCGGGTTGTGCGACGCGCTGCTCTCGAAGCAGCCCGGCGCGCTCACCTTCGCGGTGAACGCGCCGCGCGTGGCCGGCGGCGTGAGCGTGACGGAGGCGGAGGTGTTCGCCGCCATGCGCTTCGCCTTCACCCACCTGAAGCTTGTGGTGGAGCCGGGCGGTGCGGTGGCGCTCGCCGCGCTGCTGGCCGGCAAGCTGCCGCCGCGCGAGGGCGCCACTGCCATCATCCTCTCCGGCGGCAATGTGGACGCGGGCGTCTTCGCCCGCGCCATGGCCGCCTGACGCCTCAGGCGTGGACGGGCCGCCCGCGCTCGCCGCAGGCGTAGTTGTGGGCGTGGACGAGGCCCTCGTCATGGTCCTCCGCCGGGCGCTGCACCAGCGGCCGCTCGGCCATGCGGCCGCGCTCGCCGCAGGCGAAGTTGTGCGGGTGAACGAGGCCGTCGTCGTGGTCCTGGGGGTGGGTCATCGGGGTTCCTCCGGTCTGTGGCTGCGGGTGAGGGGTGGTCAGGCGTGGTGGAACTGCGCCGTCTCGGTGCTGTCCTTCATCGCGGTGGTGCTGCTCTGGCCGCCGCTGGCCGCGGTCGCCACCGCGTCGAAATAGCCCACGCCCACCTCGCGCTGGTGACGCACGGCGGTGAAGCCGTTCGCCTCCTCGGCGAACTCGGCCTGCTGCAGCTCGCTGTAGGCGCCCATGCCGCGCTCGGCGTAGCCGCGGGCGAGCTGGAACATGCTCAGATTCAGCGAGTGGAAGCCCGCGAGCGTGACGAACTGGAACTTGTAGCCCATGGCGCCCAGCTCGCGCTGGAAGCGCTCGGCCGCCTCCACGCCCATCTTCCGCCGCCAGTTGAAGCTGGGGGAGCAGTTGTAGGCCAGCATCTTCCCCGGAAACTGCCGGTGGATCGCCTCCGCGAAATCCCGCGCGTCGTCGAGGTCGGGGTCGCTCGTTTCCCACCACAGCAGATCGGCATAGGGGGCATAGGCCAGGCTGCGCGCGATCGCATACCGCTTGCCCATGCCCGGCTTGATGCGGAAGAACCCCTCCGGCGTGCGCTCGCCGGTGAGGAAGGGTCGGTCGCGCTCGTCCACGTCGGAGGTGAGGAGCTGCGCGCTCTCCGCATCGGTGCGGCAGAGCAGCACGGTGGAGACGCCCTCCACGTCGGCCGCCAGCCGCGCGGCGTTCAGCGTGCGGATGTGCTGGGAGATGGGCACCAGCACCTTGCCGCCGAGATGCCCGCACTTCTTCTCGCTGGCGAGCTGGTCCTCGAAATGCACGCCGGCCGCGCCTGCCTCGATCATCGCGCGCATCAGCTCATAGGCGTTGAGCGCGCCGCCGAAGCCCGCCTCGGCGTCGGCCACGATCGGCGCCATGTAGTGCGTCGGGTCATCGGCCTTGCCGTCGAGGCGCTCCATGGTCGCGATCTGGTCGGCGCGGCGCAGGCCGGCATTGATGCGGCTGACCACCTTCGGCACGCTGTCCACCGGATAGAGCGACTGGTCGGGATACATCTGGCCCGCGGAGTTCGCGTCCGCCGCCACCTGCCAGCCCGAGAGGTAGATGGCCTTGAGCCCGGCCTTCACCTGCTGCAGCGCCTGCATGCCCGTCAGCGCGCCCAGCGTGTTCACGTAGGGCTCGGTGCGGAGCAGGTGCCACAGGCGCCGCGCGCCCATCTCGGCCAGCGTGTGCTGGACGCGGAAACTCCCCGCGAGCCGCGCGACATCGGCCGGCGTGTAGTCCCGGCGGATGCCGTCGAAGCGGCCCGGGTCGCGGCCGGGGCCGCCGGAACCGCTGCCATCGGGCGCATGGGTCGGGGTGGAAAGGGACAGCATGATCCTGGCTTCTCCGAAACTCGGTCCGGGTCGTCTCGCCCGGAACGCTGTGAATGATTCACATTGCGGCGCGCCAAGTCACGGGCGAGAATGGGCAACCGGGCGCAAGCCTGTGCAGTTTCGGACGGTTTCGAGGGTCGTTTCGTGAATCTTGTAAAACCGGGGGCGTCATGGCCCGTCCCCTGATCGGCCGCACCGTGCGGCGCCTGCGGCTGGAGCGCGGCATGACGCAGCAGGGCCTCGCCGCGCGGCTCGGCATCTCGGCGAGCTATCTGAACCTCATCGAGCACGACCAGCGCAGCGTCACCGCCGCCGTGCTCATCAAGCTGACCGAGGCGCTGGGCGTGGACCTCGCGGCCCTCTCGGGCCATGCCGAGCGGCAGCTCGAGGCCGGGCTGCGCGAGGTGCTCTCCGACCCCGTGCTCGGCCTCGACGCGGTGCCCGAGGGCGAGGTGCAGGCCATCGCCGCCTCGGCGCCCAATGCGGCGCGCGGGGTGCTGGCGCTGTATCGCGCCTGGCGCGTCGCGCGCGAGGATTCCTCTGGAATCGCTTTGCCCTCCGGCCGGCGCATGCTGCTGCCGAACGAGGAGGCGCGGGATTTCTTCCACGAGCGCGCCAACCACTTCCCGCTGCTGGAGGCCTGCGCCGAGGCGCTGGGCGCGGAGATGGCCGCCGCGCCCGCCGAGATGAACCACGCCATCGCCGAGCGCCTGCGCCAGAAGCACGGCGTGCGCGTCACCGTCACCGCCATGGCCGAGAGCGACCGCCGCTACGATCCGCGCACGCGCGAGCTCTGGCTCTCCGAGAACATCCCCCGCGAATCCCGCGGCTTCCGCATGGCCTTCCAGCTCATGCTGCTGGAGGCGCGCGATGCGGTGGAGCAGACCATCGGCGAGGAGAAGCCCTCCAGCACGGAGGCCGAGCAGCTCATCCGCATCGGGCTGCTGAACTACGCGGCTGCGGCGCTGCTGATGCCCTACATGCCCTTCCTCAAGGCGGCGCGGGAGCTGCGCCACGACGTGGAGCGCCTCGCTGCGCGCTTCGGCGTCAGCTACGAGCAGGCGGCGCAGCGCCTCTCCACCCTGCAGCGCGAGGGGGCGCGCGGCCTGCCCTTCTTCTTCCTGCGCGCCGATGCCGCGGGCAACGTCACGAAGCGCTTCTCGGCGGCCGGCTTTCCCTTCGCGCGCTTCGGCGGAAGCTGTCCGAAATGGATCGTGCACCACGCCTTCGCGACACCCGAGCAGGTGCAGGTGCAGGCGGCGGAACTGCCGGACGGCGCGGCCTTCCTGTGCATCGCGCGCGCGATGAACGGGCGCTCTCCGCGCTGGGGCGAGCCGCCGCCCACCCATGTCGTGGCCATCGGCTGCGACATCGCGCGGGCGGAGGAGGTGGTCTACGCCGACGGGCTCGACCTCTCGGCCGCGCGCGTCGGCATCGGCCTCTCCTGCCGCCTCTGCGACCGGGCCGACTGCCGCTCGCGGGCCTTCCCACCGCTGGAGCACCGGCTGCGGCTCGACCCCAACGAGGACAGCGCCGCGCCCTTCCGGTTCGAGGCGCGCGCGAGGCCGGCCGGGGAGGCGGGAAGCCTCAGCCCTTCACGTCCATCGCCTGGCGCAGCCCGTCGCTCACCAGGTTGAAGCAGATGGAGGTGACGAAGATGCACGCCCCCGGCAGCACCGCGACCCAGGGCTGCACGTAGATCGCCGTGCGCAGCGTGTTCAGCATCAGCCCCCATTCCGGCTCCGGCGGGCGGGTGCCGAGGCCGAGGAAGGAGAGGCCCGAGGCCAGGATCATGCACACGCTGATCAGCGAGGTGGCGTAGATGAAGATCGGCCCCAGCACATTGCCCAGCACATGCACGCGCACGATGGTGAAGGCCGAGGCGCCCGAGGCGCGCGCCGCGTCCACGAAGTCGAGGTTGCGCACGCCGGTGGTCACGCTCTCGGCCACGCGGATGATGGGCGGGATGAACACCAGCGTCAGCGCGAGGATGGCGTTGAGGATGCCCGCGCCCAGCGCGCCCGAGATCGCCACCGCGAGCAGCACCGAAGGGAAGGCGTAGAACACGTCGGTGACGCGCATGATCAGCATGTTGACCTTGCCGCCGACGAAGCCCGCCGTGACGCCGAGCGTGGTGCCGATCACGAAGGCCAGCGCCACCGGCAGGATGCCCATGAACCAGGAGAGCCGCCCGCCGTAGATCAGCCGCGAGAGCATGTCGCGCCCCAGCTCGTCCGTGCCGAGGGGGTAGTTCTCCGTGCCGATGGGCCGCAGGCGCCGGATCATGCTGCCCTGATAGGGATCGTGCGGCGCGAAGAGCGGCGCGAACACGATCACCACCAGCATCGCGAGCAGGATCGTCGCGCAGGCGATGGTCACGGGGTCGCGCCGCAGGCGCTTCCACACCCCGGCCCAGTAGCCCTCGGAGCGGTAGAGCGCCGCCTGCTTCGCCTGGACGGCGAGTTCGGCGGCGGCGGCGGTGCTGCTCATCGCGTGTTCCCTTCGCTCAGGCGCGCTTGATGCGCGGATCGAGCGCGGTCTGCACCAGATCCACCACCAGGTTGAGCGCCACGAAGAACATGGCCAGCACCAGGATGGTGCCCTGCAGCACAGGCAGATCCCGCTGGAAGATGGCGCTGTTCAGCAGAAGCCCGGTGCCGGGCCAGGAGAACACCGTCTCCACCAGGATGGATCCGCCCATCAGGTAGCCGAGCTGCAGCCCCATCACCGCGATCACGTTGGGCGAGGCGTTCTTCACCACATGCAGGAACACGCCCCAGGAGGTCAGGCCCTTGCCGCGCAGCGCGGTGACGAACTCCTGGTTCATGATCTCGGCCACGATGCCGCGCACCGTGCGCGTGACGATGCCCATGGGGATCACCGAGAGCGTCACGGCGGGCAGGATCAGGTGCTGCAGGTGCTCCCAGTCCCAGGCCCAGTCGGCGCTGCCGCCGGGCCCCGCGCCCATCGCGGGCAGCGCGTTCATCTGCACCGAGAAGATCACCACCAGCACCATGCCCAGCCAGTAGTGCGGCACCGAGACGCCGGCCACCGCGCTGGTCACCGCCACACGGTCGATCAGGCTGCCGCGGTAGGTGCCCGCCAGGCCGCCCAGGACGCAGCCGAAGACGAAGCCGATGAGCGAGGCCGCCGCCGCCAGCGTGAGGGTGTTGCCGATGGCCGAGGACAGGTCGCTCCACACCGGCCGGCCGGTGGCGAGCGACCGGCCGAGATCGCCCTGCACCACCTTCCACAGCCACAGCCCGAACTGCACGGGCAGGGGCTGATCGAGCCCGTAGTCGCGCCGCACCTGCTCCACCACCTCCTGCGGCGCATCGGGCGGCACGATCGCGTTGATGGGATCGCCGGGCGCGATCTGCACCAGCATGAAGCAGACGAAGCCGACCGCGAGCGCGATCGGGACGGCGTAGAGGACGCGCCGGATCAGATAGAAGAACATCGGCTCTGGGCTCCATGACACGTCGCCGCCACCGGTCCCGCCGCGGCCCCCCCGCGCGGCGACGCCGCGCGGGGGGTGTTCAGCGCGATGCGCGGCGACGCCATGGCGATCACTGGATGAAGGGCAGGCGCAGGTCCACGAACCAGGACTGCGGCTGCACATGGCCGCGCACGCGGGGGCTCATCGCGCGCGGGCCCACGTCATGGGCGATCCAGATGAACAGCGCCTCGTCCACGCCGGCCGCGTGCAGCCGCGCCAGCGCCGCGTCGCGCTCGGCCGGCTCGAAGGCGTTGCGCGCGGCGGCCACGAGCTCGTCGAAGCGCGGATCGCTGAACATGCCCCAGTTGTTGGAGACGGGCGCGGCCATCTTGCTGTCCCAGAAGCGGACCATGGCGAAGAAGGGGTCCATCGCCGCGAAGCTCACGTTGATGGCGTGCGCGCCGCGCGCCGAGGGGTGGCCGCAGCCCTGGCGCCAGTTGGTGAACAGCGCGTTCCACTCGATCACGTCGAACTCGACGTTCACGCCCACCTGGCGCAGATCCTGCTGCAGGAACTCGTTCATCGGCAGCGGCTGCATCTGGCCCGAGCCGGAGGCGCTGATCTGCACGCGCAGGTTCAGCGGGCGCTGCGGGCCGTAGCCCGCCTCGGCCAGCAGGCGGCGCGCCTCGGCCTTGTCGGTGCGGATCTGGAAGGAGGGGTTGCCCCACCACGGGTGGCCCGGCGGCACCGTGCCCACCGCCGGCTGCATCATCCCGCCGAGCAGGGTGCGCAGCCCCTCGCGGTCGATGGCGAGGTTGATGGCGCGGCGCACCCGCACGTCGCGCAGCGGCGAGTGCTCGAGGAAGCAGGGCTGCCAGGGCCAGACATGCGGCTGCGGGTTGCTCGCGATCTGCATCCCGCGCGCGCGGAGCTGCGGCACCGCGTCCGGCGCGGGCGCCTCGATCCAGTCCACCTGGTTGGAGAGCAGCGCGGCGGTGCGCGCATTGGCCTCCGGAATGGGCAGCAGCACGATGCGCTCGAGCCGCGCGCGCTCTCCCCAGTAGGCGTCGTTGCGCACCATCTCCGCCCGCTCGCGCGGCACGAGGCGCGTCAGCCGGAAGGGGCCGGTGCCCGAGGGGTTGGCGGCGAAGGCGTTCCAGGTGGCCTCGGCCGTCGGGTGCTGGCGGCGCAGCGCCTCCCAGTGCGCGGGCGAGGCCATGAACAGGTTGGTCAGGTTGATGGGCAGCAGGCTGTCCGGCTCGCTGGTGAACAGCGCCACCGTCAGCTCGTCGATCTTCTCGGCGCGGCGCAGGGTGGGCATGCGCGTCGCGGTCACGCCCACCTGGCGCGGGTCGAAATGCGGGGCGTCGCGGTCCAGCACCTTGCGGACGTTCCACACCACGGCGTCGGCATTGAAGGGCGAGCCGTCGTGGAAGCGCACGTTCGGGCGCAGGCGGAACACCCAGCGCGTGCGGTCGTTGGGGTCCACGCTCCATTCGGTGGCGAGGCCGGAGATGACGGTGGAGGCGCGGTCGGCGCGGCTCAGATCCCAGGCCGTCAGCGCGTCGTAGAGGGGGATGCCGGTGAAGCGGTTGCCCTCGAAGCCCTGGTCGGGCTGGCCGTGGGTCAGCGGGATGTCCGCCGCCGTCATGCCGATGCGCAGCGTGCCCTGGGCCGCGGCGGGCTGGGCAGTGGCGAGCGCGACGGGCAGGGCCGCCGCCAGCAGGAGATGACGCAGTCGCAGCATGGAACCTTCCTTCTTCTGGCCGTTCCCCGGGGGCGATGAAGCCCGCCGGGGGCAGCCTCGTCCAGAAGCCGGGCGCGACGCAATGGCCCCGGCCTCTTGTGTTTGCCCAGGGGCCGGGCAGAACTGCCCGCCGATGAAGCTGCTTCTCCTCAACGGCAACACGGACGCGGCCATGACCGCGCGCATGGCCCAGGCCGCGCAAGCCATGACGCGCGCCGAGATCCTGCCCGAGACCGCGCCCTTCGGCGCGCGCTACATCGCCTCGCGCGCCACGGCGGCGGTGGCCGCCCATGCGGTGCTGGAGGCCCTGGCGCGGCGCATCGGGCGGGCGAACCCGGAGGGGTTCCACGCCGCCATCATCGGCTGTTTCGGCGATCCGGGGCTGGAGGCCGCGCGCGAGATGCTGCCGGTGCCCGTCATCGGCATGGCCGATGCCGGGATCGCCGCCGCATTGCGCGCCGCGCCGCGCGTGGCGGTGCTGACGGGCGGCGCGGCCTGGGCGCCGATGCTGACCGAGTTCTTCCTGCTGCGCGGCCTCCCGCCCGAGCGGGTGCGCGTCGCCACCATCCCGCCCACGGGCGATCTCATCGCCCGCGATCCCGCGCGCGCCGCCGCCCTGCTGGCCGAGGCGGCGCGGGCCGAGATCGCGCGCGGGG
>JBKBSR010000106.1:0-9472 GCA_046291055.1 Roseococcus sp. | reverse complement strand
TTGGCGGTGCTACAACTGGCTTTGGTTCGCCCGCGATGCGGCCGGGGCGGAGCGCGTCGCGCCGCTGCTGGATGCGCCGCGCCGGGCGCTGGCGCAGCTTCGCGCCGCCGGGGCCGAGGCCGATGCCGCCGCCGCCGCCCGCGACGCCGGGGCCACTCTCGCCCGCGCCCGGGCCCTGCGCCAGCGCGACGCCGACCGCGAGGCCGCCGCCGCCTGGGCCGCCGGCGCCGCCGCCCAGCAGGGGCTCGACGCCGCGGCCCAGCGCGCCCTCTGGACCGAGCGCCAGGTCCTGGCGCGCAAGCTGCTGCGCCTGGGCGAGCCGCGCCTCGCCTACCAGGTGGCGAGCCAGCACGGGCAGACCCTGCCGGGCGAGCCGCGCCAGGAGGCGGAGTTCCTCTCGGGCTTCATCGCGCTGCGCTTCCTCGACGATCCGGCCCGCGCGCTGGCGCATTTCCGCCGGGTGCGCGAGGGCAGCCGCAGCGCCATCACCCAGGCGCGCAGCCTCTACTGGGAAGGCCGGGCCGAGCGCGACCCCGCCCGCGCCCGCGCCCGCTATCAGGAGGCGGCGGCCTTTCCCGTCACCTTCTACGGCCAGATGGCCGCGCTGGCGCTGGGCGAGACCGGCGCCCAGATCAGCGCGCGCATCAACGGCCTCGACGTGCCGCGCCCCAGCCCCGCCGAGGCGCGCGCCTTCGCGGGGCGGGAGCTTGCGCGCCTCGTCGCGCTGCTGGGCGATCTGGGCGAGGCGCGGCGCGCCCGCCCCTTCCTGCTGCGACTGGAGGAGACAGCCCCCTCGAACGCCGAGCGGCTGCTGGTCGCCCGCCTCGCCACCGCCATCGGCCGGCCGGATTTCGCGGTGTGGGTGGCGCGGCGCGGGGGCGCGCAGGGCGCGATGCTGGTGGAGGATGGCTGGCCGCGCCCCTATCCCGCCCCCGAGGGGCTGGCCGAGCCCGCCATCGTCTTCGCCATCGCCCGGCAGGAGAGCAATTTCGACCCCGAGGCGGTCTCCTCCGCCAATGCGCGGGGGGTGATGCAGCTTCTCCCGGCCACCGCGACGGGGGTGGCGCGGCGGCTCGGCATCCCGCACCGCACGGAATGGCTCACCAGCGACCCGGCGCACAACAAGCGCCTCGGCGCCGCCTACATCCAGGAGCGGCTGGAGCGCTTCGGCGGCGCGATGCCCCTCGCCTTCGCCGCCTACAACGCGGGCACGGGGCGGGTGGAGGAATGGCTCGTCACCTATGGCGACCCGCGCGGCGGGCAGGTGAGCATGCTCGACTGGATGGAGCAGATCCCCTTCGCGGAGACGCGCAACTACGTCCAGCGCGTGATCGAGAACGTCGCGGTCTATCGCGCGAAGGATCCGCGCACGGCGGGGCTCGACCACCCCATGGCGGCCTGGCGGCCGTGAGCCCGGCGCGCATCGCCTCGCTCTGGGGCATCGGCGGGCTGCGGCCGGCGCCCGGCACCTGGGGCTCGGCGGCGGTGCTGCCGCTCGCGCTGCTGCCGGGCTGGGTGGCGATGGCGGCCTGCGCCGGCTTCACCCTGGCCGGATTCTGGGCGCTGCACCGGCTGCCCGAAGCCGAGCGCGATCCGGACTGGGTGGTGGTGGACGAGGCGGCGGGCATGAGTCTCGCGCTGGCCTTCGCCATGAGCCTCTGGGGCGCGGCGCTGGCCTTCGCGCTGTTCCGGCTTTTCGACATCGCCAAGCCCGGCCCCGTGGGCTGGGCCGACCGCCAGCCCGGCCCCTTCGGCGTGATGGCCGATGACCTCGCAGCGGGCGGGCTGGCCGCGCTCGGCGTGCTCGCCTTCCACGCCGCGGGGCTCGGCTGATGCTGGAGGCGGGCACGCTGGAGGAGGCGGCGGCGCTGCTCGCGCGGCTGCAGGCGCAGGGGCTGACTCTCGCCACGGCCGAGAGCTGCACGGGCGGGCTGATCGCGGCGGCGCTGACGGCCATTCCCGGCTCCTCGGCCAGCGTGCTGTGCGGCTATGTCACCTACTCCAACGCGGCGAAGGCCGCGATGCTGGGGGTGGACGAGGCGCTGATCGCCCGGCTGGGCGCGGTGAGCGAGGAGGTGGCCCGCGCCATGGCCGAGGGCGCGCTGGCGCGCTCGGGGGCGGACATCGCGGTGGCCTGCACCGGCGTCGCCGGGCCGGGCGGCGGCAGCGCGGCGAAGCCCGTGGGCCTCGTGCACCTCGCGGCGGCGCGCCGCGGCGGGGCGATGCTGCACCGGCGCGAGCTCTTTCCCGGGGACCGCGCGGCGGTGCGCGCGGCCACGGTGCGCGCGGCCTTCGGCCTGATCGAGACGCTGCGGCAGGGCTGACGCCCGCGCCCCCCGCCCGGCCGCATATGGCGCTCCGCCGGGCGCGCCCGTAAATGGAGACGATGCGAAAGACGCCACGCGATGTCTGACGAGGAGTGGGAAGTCCCGGAGGCCTTCCAGCCCGAGCCCTCCGAATACGCCTTCCCGCTGGAGGAACGCCTGGCGAGCGTGCTCGCGCTCAAGTCCCTGGTGCCGCCGGATGCGACGTCCGCGGCCACGCTGGGCGTGGAGCGCGAGGGCTCGGGCGTGTGGATCGAGGCCTCGGGCCTCGTGCTCACCATCGGCTATCTGATCATGGAGGCCGAGACGGTCTGGCTCACCGCCCGGGACGGGCGGGTGGTGCAGGCCACGCCCATCGGCATCGATTTCGAGAGCGGCTTCGGGCTGCTGCAGGCGCTGGGGCGGATGCCCGGCGTTCCCGTCGCGCCGCTGGGCGATTCGGATGGGCTGACGTTCGGCGCCGGCTGCGTGCTGGCCGCGGCCGGCGGGCGCAGCCATGCGCTGGCCTGCACGGTGGCCGCGCGCCAGCCCTTCGCCGGCTACTGGGAGTATCTGCTGGAGAACGCGATCTTCACCGCCCCGGCGCACCCGCATTGGGGCGGGGCCGGGCTGTTCGGCCCGGATGGGAGGCTGTGCGGCATCGGCAGCCTGATCCTCCAGCAGGGGCAGCGCGGCGGCAAGCGGCTCGACCTCAACATGGTGGTGCCGATCGCGGAGCTGATCCCCGTGCTGGAGACGCTGCGTCGCACGGGCAGTTCGGGTCGGCCGCCGCGCCCCTGGCTCGGCCTCTACGCCACCGAGGAGGAGGAGGCGGTGGGCGTGGGCTCGCTGGCCAAGGGCGGCCCGGCCGAGCGCGCGGGGCTCAGGCCGCGCGACCGCATCCTCGCCGTGGACGGGCGGGCGGTGAACGATCTGGCCTCGCTCTGGCAGGCGGTGCGCGCCGCCGGCCCCGCGGGGGCCGAGCTGCGCCTCACCGTCGCGCGCGGCGACCGGCAGATGGAGCTGCGCGTGACCAGCGCGGATCGCGCGCGCCATCTGCGCACGCCCCGGCTGCATTGACCGCGAGGCCGAGCGCCCCGCCATCAATGCGCCAGAATGATCCCGTTCCGTTCCGGCAAGGGCGGCCCGCGCTGGGCCGCGGAGAAGGAGAATCGCCATGACCCTCGCCCGGATGCGCCCGCTGGCTGTGGCCGGCGGGCTGCTGCTCGGCCTCGGCGCCTGCACCAACCCCTACAGCCCGGGCCAGCGCGCGGCGGGCGGCGCGCTGATCGGCGCGGGCGGCGGGGCGGCGCTGGGCGCGCTGGCGGCGGGCGGCGAGGGCGCGGCCGTGGGCGCCATCGCGGGCGGGCTGGCGGGCGCGGCCATCGGCGCGGCCACCACCCCGAGCCCGCCGCCGCGCCATTACCGCCGCCCGCCGCCGCGCCGCCACTATCCGCACCGTCACCGGCACTGGTGACGGCGCGCGCTTCCTTGACAGGTGGGTGCCCCTGGGCTTGATCCGCGCCACTCCCTGGCGATCGGATCATGGCGAAGAGCGCACCCTCGATGGCGAAGAAGAAGTCGGGCGGCTGGCTCGAGAGCGTCAAGACCATCCTCTACGCCGCGCTCATCGCCATCGGCATCCGCACCGTGGCCTTCGAGCCCTTCAACATCCCCTCGGGCTCGATGATCCCTACCCTGCTGGTGGGCGACTACCTGTTCGTCTCCAAGTATTCCTACGGCTATTCGCGCCACTCCATGCCCTTCAGCCCGAACCTCTTCTCGGGCCGGATCTGGGGGGCGATGCCCGAGCGCGGCGACGTGGCGGTGTTCAAGCTGCCGCGCGACACGGGGCAGGACTACATCAAGCGCATCATCGGCCTGCCGGGGGACCGCATCCAGGTGATCCGCGGCGTGCTGCACGTGAACGGCGAGCCCGCGCGGCGCGAGCCGCTCGGCCCCTTCGTCGCGGAGGGCGACGGGCCGCGCATCACCGTGCAGATGTTCCGGGAGTTCCTGCCGGGCGGGCGGGCGCATCTGATCGTCGAGCAGTCGGACGACGGGCCGCTCGACAACACGCCGGAGTTCGTGGTGCCGGCGGGCCATGTCTTCGCCATGGGCGACAACCGCGACAACAGCCTCGACTCGCGCGTGCCGGGGGCGGTGGGCGTGATCCCGGTCGAGAACCTGGTGGGCCGGGCGGAGTTCATCTTCTTCTCGGTGGATGGCAGCGCCCGCCTCTGGGAGGTCTGGGCCTGGCCCTTCGCCATCCGCTGGTCGCGCCTGTTCAGCGCGGTCAGATGAGCGCGGACGCCCTCGAGGAACGTCTCGGCCACCGCTTCACCGACCGCGCGCTGCTGGAACGCGCGCTGACCCATCGCTCGGCCGCCGCGCGGGGGATCGAGTCGAACGAGCGGCTGGAGTTCCTGGGCGACCGGGTGCTGGGTCTCGTCATCGCCGAGTGGCTCACCGAACGCTTTCCGAAGGAGAGCGAGGGCGATCTCGGCAAACGTCTCGCCCGGCTCTGCTCGCAGGAGGTGATCGCGCCCATCGCCGAGGCGATGGGGATCGCGGCCGCGCTGCGCGTGCCGCCCTCGGAGGCGCGCGGCGGGGTGCGCGAGCGCGCCACCGTGCTGTCGGACGCGCTGGAGGCGGTGCTGGGGGCGCTTTACCTCGATGCGGGGCTTGCGGCGGCGCGGCGCGTGATCCGCCGCGAATGGGAGGGGGCGGTGGAGGCGCAGCGCCGCCCCCCCAGCAGCGCCAAGAACCGTCTGCAGGAATGGACGCTGGGGCGCGGGCTGGGCCTGCCGGAATACCGGCATCTCGGCGCCGAAGGCCCGGCCCATGCGCCACGCTTCGTCGCCCTGGTGCGCGCCGCGGGGCGGGAAGCGCGGGGCTGCGGCGAGACCAAGCGCGCGGCCGAGGCCGCCGCCGCGGAGGCCTGGCTGGCGGAGGTGGAGCGGTGACCGGGACCGAGCCGGATCCGGCCGAGGGCGGCGAAACCACCCCCCGCGCCGCCGGCGGCAGGGTTGGTGTGGCGGCTGCCGACGGCGGCGAAAAGAGCCTCTGCGGCTTCGTCGCCATCCTGGGCGCGCCCAATGCGGGCAAGTCCACGCTGGTGAACGCGCTGGCCGGCGCGAAGGTCAGCATCGTCTCGCCCAAGCCGCAGACCACGCGCTTCCGCATCCGCGCCGTGCTGATCGAGGGTCCGGCGCAGATCGTGCTGGTGGATACGCCGGGCATCTTCGCCCCCCGCCGGCGGCTGGACCGCGCCATGGTGGGCGCCGCCTGGAGCGGCGCGAAGGACGCCGACATCGCCCTGCTGGTGGTGGACGCCAAGGCCGGGCTGACCGAGTCGGTACGCGGCATCATCGCGCGCCTCGCGCAGCAGCGGCGCCCGGTCTGGCTGGTGCTCAACAAGGTGGACCTGACCCCGCGCGAGCGGCTGCTGCCGCTGGCGGCCGAGCTGAACGCCCTGCTTCCCTTCGCCGAGACCTTCATGGTCAGCGCCCAGAGGGCGCAGGGGCTGGAGCGGCTGCGGGCAAAGCTCGCCGCGGCCATGCCGCCCGGGCCCTGGATGTTCCCGGAGGACGAGCTCTCGGACCTGCCGAACCGCATGCTCGCCGCCGAGATCGTGCGCGAGCAGATCCTGCGCCAGACCCATGAGGAAGTGCCGCACCACGCCACGGTGGAGACGGAGCAATGGACGGAGCGCGCCGACGGCAGCGCCCGGGTGGATTGCACCATCTACGTCGCGCGGCCGAGCCAGAAGGCCATCCTGATCGGCGAAGGGGGCGCGCGCATCCGCGAGATCGGGCGCCGGGCCCGCGCCGAGCTCTCGCGGCTTCTCGACCGGCCCATCCATCTTTTCCTCAACGTGAAGGACCGTCCGGGCTGGGACGAGGAGACCGGCCGCCTGCGCGCGCTCGGCCTCGACGAGGAGGAGGGCTGAGCGGCATGTCCGTGGAGTGGGCGGCGCCGGCGGTGGTGCTCGCGGCCCGGCCGCATGGCGAGGGCGGGGCGATCGTCACGGTGCTGACCGAGGCGCGTGGCCGGCATGCGGGGCTGGTGAAGGGCGGGGCGAGCCGCGCACAGGCCGGGCTGTGGCAGCCGGGCAACCTGATCGAGGCGCGCTGGGTGGCGCGCCTGCCCGAACAGCTCGGCAGCCTCTCGGGCGAGATGGTGCATCCGGCGGCCGCGCTGGCCATGGAGGATGGGCTGGCGCTCGCCACCCTCGCGGCTGCCTGCGCCGTGGCCGAGGGGGCGCTGCCCGAGCGCGAGGCGCATCCCGCCTGTTTCCACGGGCTGGTGGCGGTCATCGCCGCCCTTGCCCGCGGGCCGGAAGCGGCGCTGCCGCTCCTGGTGCGCTGGGAGCTCGGACTGCTCGCGGAGCTGGGCTACGGGCTCGATCTCGCCCGCTGCGCGGCGAGCGGCGCCACGGAGGGGCTCGCCTGGGTCTCGCCGCGAACCGGCCGGGCGGTGAGCGCGGAGGCGGGCGCGCCCTATGCGGGGCGGCTGCTGCCCCTGCCCGGCTTCCTGCGCGATCCGGAGCAGCCCGGCGATGCGCCGGAATGGCTTGCGGGACTCCGCCTGACCGGGTTCTTCCTGACGCGCGACGCCTTCGGCCTCCAGCATCGCCCGCTGCCCGCGGCGCGCGAGGCGCTGGAGGCGACGCTCGCCGACCGGATCGGAAAGACCGCTGATGCCTGACGACATCCTGCCGCCCGACGGGGGGGCCATCCGCCCCACGCGGCTCTCGGAGGCGCTGTCGGAGCGCTACCTGGCCTACGCCATGAGCACCATCATGGCGCGCTCCCTGCCCGATGTGCGCGACGGGCTGAAGCCGGTGCACCGGCGGCTGCTCTGGGCGATGCACCAGTTGAAGCTCGACCCGGCGAGCGGCTTCAAGAAATGCGCCCGCGTGGTGGGCGACGTGATCGGCAAATACCACCCGCACGGCGATGCCGCCGTCTATGAGGCGCTGGTGCGGCTCGCGCAGGATTTCGCCGCGCGCTATCCGCTGGTCGAGGGCCAGGGGAATTTCGGCAACATCGACGGCGACAACGCGGCGGCCATGCGCTACACCGAGGCGCGGCTGACCGAGGTGGCGCAGGCGCTGCTCGCGCAGATCGACGAGGACACCGTCGATTTCCGCGCCACCTATGACGGCGAGGACCGCGAGCCGGTGGTGCTTCCGGCCGCCTTCCCCAACCTGCTCGCGAACGGGGCGAGCGGCATCGCGGTGGGCATGGCCACCTCCATCCCGCCGCACAATGCGGGCGAGATCTGCGCCGCCGCGCTGCACCTGATCGCGCACCCCGAGGCGACGACGGCGGAGCTTCTGGCGCATATGCCGGGGCCCGACTTCCCGACAGGCGGCGTGCTGGTGGAGGGGCGGGAGAGCCTGATCGAGGCCTATGAGACGGGCCGCGGCGGCTTCCGCCTGCGGGCGAAGTGGGAGGTGGAGCGGCAGAAGGGCGGCGGCTGGCAGATCGTCGTCACCGAGATCCCCTACCAGGTGGCGAAGTCGCGCCTGATCGAGCAGATCGCGCTGCTGCTCGAGGAGAAGAAGCTGCCGCTGCTCGGCGATGTGCGCGACGAGAGCACCGAGCGGGTGCGGATCGTGCTGGAACCGCGATCCCGCACCGTGGAGCCCGCCGTGCTGATGGAGACGCTGTTCCGCGCCACCCAGCTCGAAAGCCGCTTCCCGCTCAACATGAACGTGCTGGACGCGACGCGCACGCCGCGCGTGATGGGGCTGCGCGAGGTGCTGCGGGCCTGGCTCGATCACCGGCACGAGGTGCTCCAGCGCCGCACCGCGCATCGGCTGGCCGCCATCGCGCGGCGGCTGGAGGTGCTGGACGGCTATCTGATCGTCTATCTCAACCTGGACGAGGTGATCCGCATCATCCGCACGGAGGAGGAGCCCAGGGCGAAGCTGATGGCCGCCTTCGGGCTGAGCGAGGTGCAGGCGGAGGCGATTCTGAACATGCGGCTGCGCGCGCTGCGCCGCCTCGAGGAGATGGAAATCCGGCGCGAGCACGAGAAGCTGGTCAAGGAGCAGAAGGGGCTCAACGCGCTCATGGGCAGCGCGGCGAAGCGCTGGGCGGCCATCGGCAAGGAGATCGAGGAGACGCGGCGGAGATTCGGCGATGGTGCGCTGGGCGCGCGCCGCACCGCCGTGGCCGAGGCGCTGCCGGCCGTTGCGGTGGACGAGAGCGCCTTCGTCGAGCGCGAGCCGCTGACCATCGTGCTCTCGCGGAAGGGCTGGATCCGCGCGCTGAAGGGTCATCTGCCGGAGGAGGCGGAGCTGCGCTTCAAGGAGGGAGATGACCTCGCCTTCCGCCTGCACGCGCAGAGCACCGACAGGCTCGTGCTCTTCGCCTCCAACGGGCGCGCCTACACGTTGAAGGCCGAGGCGCTGCCGCGCGGCCGTGGCGATGGTCAGCCGGTGCGGCTGCTGGTGGATTTGCCCAACGAGGAGGAGCCCGTCGCGCTCTTCGTGCCGGTCGAGGGGAGGAAGCTGCTGCTCGCCGCCAGCGACGGCAAGGGTTTCCTCGTGGACGCGGGGGAGCTGCTGGCCGAGAAGCGCACGGGCAAGCAGGTGATGACGCTGGAGGGCGGAGCGCGCGTTCTGTTGTGCAAGCCGGCCGAGGGCGACCATGTCGCGGTGATCGGCGAGAACCGCAAGCTGCTCGTCTTTCCGCTGGAGCAGCTTCCGGTGCTGGCGCGCGGGCGCGGCGTGCAGTTGCAGTCCTACAAGGATGGCGGGCTTTCCGACGCCAAGGTGTTCGCCCTGGCGGAGGGCCTCTCCTGGCGCCTGGGCGACCGGCTGCGGGTGGAGCATGATCTGAAGGCGTGGCGGGGCCACCGCGCGGGGGCCGGCAAGCTGCCGCCCAACGGCTTCCCGCGCGCGAACAGGTTCGGGGAGTGACGATGCGCCTTCGCATCACGCTGGCGCTGCTGCTGGCCGCCTCTCCGGCGCTGGCGCAGCGCGCGCCCGGCCCGCATGACGGCATCTACGACGGGGTGATGTTCCAGGAATGCCGCGGCGGCGGCCGCGTGCGGCAGGACCGCACCTCGGCCGAGGTGCGCGGCGCGGGGATCATCCTCGCCAGGCTGCCAGGGGATGCGCCGATCACCAGCCGCATCGGGGCGAACCGGGCGGT
>JBKBSR010000105.1:0-9476 GCA_046291055.1 Roseococcus sp. | reverse complement strand
CGCCCGCCCTTGCCGGCGGCAGGCTTGCGCGCCGCCGGCTTCTTCGCCGCCGCGGCCTTGGCGGCGGGCTTCTTCGTGCCCGTCTTGGGCGCGGCCGGCGTCTTCGACGCGGGCGCCTTGGCTGCGGCCTTGCGCGCGGGGGCCGAGCGGGCGGGCGGCTTCGCCCCGGGCGCCGCCGCCGCGCGGGCCGGCTTGCGCGCCCTCGCGCCCGCCTTCCCCTTCGGCGGCAGCTCCTTGCCCTTTTCGGCGAGGAGCCTGACGGCTTCCTCGAGCGTCACCGCTTCCATCTGCGTTCCGCGCGGGAGGTTGGCCACCCGCGTGCCGTGCAGCAGGAAGGGCCCGAAGCGGCCCCGCCGCACCTCCACCGTCCCGCCTGCCGGGTGCTCGCCCAGGGCGATCCCACGTGGCTTGGCGTCTGCCAGCAGCGCGACCGCGCGGTTGAGGCCGATGGTCAGCGGGTCGTCGTCCCGGTCGAGCGACTTGGACAGCGCGCCCATCTTCAAATACGGTCCGAAGCGGCCGAGGTGGACGGTGATCTCCTCACCCGTCTCGGGATGTCGGCCGACGACGCGCGGCATGGAGAGCAGGGCAAGCGCCTGTTCGAGCGTCATCGCCTCGGGGTCCATGCCGCGCGTCAGGCTCGCGCGCCGGGGCTTGGTGGGCTTGCCCTTCTCATCCGTGCCGGGCTCGCCGAGCTGGGCGTAGATGCCATAGGGCCCGCGGCGCAGCGTCACCTGCTGACCCGTCGCCGGGTCGGTACCCAGCACGCGGATGCCCTCTGCAAGCGTCGTGCCCTCGCCCTCGGCCCCGGCCACGGCGAGCGGGCGGGTGTAGCGGCAGTCGGGATAGTTGGAGCAGCCGATGAAGGCCCCCGTGCGGCCGAGCCGCAGCCCGAGCCGCCCGCCCGCGCAGGAGGGGCAGGCGCGCGGGTCGCCGCCATCCGCGCGGCGTGGGAAGAAATGCGGGCCGAGCTCCGCGTCGAGGCGGTCGATCACGTCGCTGATCTTGAGATCGGCCGTCGCGTCCACCGCTGCGCGGAAGTCCCGCCAGAAGGCGCGCATCACCGCCCGCCAGTCCGCCCTTCCGCCCGAGATATCGTCGAGCTGCTCCTCCAGCGCGGCGGTGAAGCCGGTGTCCACATAGCGCTCGAAGAAGGCGACGAGGAAAGCGGTGACCAGCCGCCCGCGGTCCTCGGGGACGAAACGGCGCTTCTCGAGCCGCACATAGGCGCGGTCCTGCAGCACCTGCAGGATGGAGGCATATGTGGAGGGGCGGCCGATGCCGAGTTCCTCCAGCTTCTTCACGAGGCTCGCCTCGGAGTAGCGTGGCGGCGGCTGGGTGAAGTGCTGCGTCGCCGTCACCTCATGGCGGCGCACCGGATCGCCCTCGCGCAGCGGCGGAAGGATGCGCGTCTCGTCGTCGTCCTGCGCCGCGTCGTCCACGTCCTCGCGGTAGAGGCGCAGGAAGCCGTCGAAGGCGATGACGCTGCCCGTGGCGCGCAGCCGGGTGCGGCCTGAGGGCTCCACCAGCTCCACCGTCGTCTGGTCCATCTCGGCCGACTGCATCTGCGAGGCGACGGCGCGCTTCCAGATGAGCTCGTAGAGCTTGCGCTGCGGCTCGCTCAGGAAGGGCGCCACCTGCTCGGGCGTGCGCGCGACGTCGGTCGGGCGGATCGCCTCGTGCGCCTCCTGCGCGTTCTTGGCGCGGGAGCTGTACTCGCGCGGCGCGGCGGGCAGGTAGTCCTCGCCGAAGCCGACGCGGATGTGCGCGCGGAGCTCCTGCACCGCCTCGCGCGCCATCTGCACGCCGTCGGTGCGCATGTAGGTGATGAGGCCGACCGTCTCGCCGCCGATGTCCACCCCCTCGTAGAGCTGCTGGGCGGTGCGCATGGTCATTTGCGCGCCCATGCCGAGCTTGCGCGAGGCCTCCTGCTGCAGCGTCGAGGTCTGGAAGGGCGGGGGCGGGTGCCGCTTGACGCGCTTCTTCTCGACGGAGCCGACGGACCATTCCGCCGCCTCCACCGCGGCCTTGGCGCGCAGGGCGGCCGCCTCGTCGGGCAGGTCGAACGGCTCGAGCTTGCGGCCCTCATGGTGCGTCAGCCGCGCGGTGAAGGGGGCGCCGGCGAGGTTCGCCATGCGCGCCTCGACGGTCCAGTACTCCCGCGCCTGGAAGGCCTCGATCTCGGCCTCGCGCTCGCAGATCAGGCGCAGCGCCACGCTCTGCACCCGCCCCGCCGATTTCGAGCCGGGCAGCTTGCGCCAGAGCACGGGCGAGAGGGTGAATCCCACCAGATAGTCCAGCGCGCGGCGCGCGAGATAGGCCTCGATCAGCGGGGTATCCAGGTCGCGCGGGTGGGCGATGGCATGCTGCACCGCCCGCCTCGTGATCTCGTTGAAGGTGATCCGCCGCACATCCACGCCGCGCAGCGCGCCCTGGCGCTCCAGCATGTCCTGGACATGCCAGGAGATGGCCTCGCCCTCGCGGTCCGGGTCGGTGGCGAGGAAGAGGCGCCGGGCACCGCGCAGCGCCGCTGCGATGGCCTTCACCTGCTTCTGGCCGCGCTCGTCCGCCTCCCAGTCCATAGCGAAATCCTCCTCGGGGCGGACGGAGCCGTCCCTGGGCGGGAGGTCGCGGACATGGCCGAGGCTGGCCAGCACCTTGAAGCCGCCGCCGAGGTATTTCTCGATGGTGCGGGCCTTGGCGGGGCTTTCGACGACGACGACGTCGGGCACGGGCGCTGTCCTTCCGAGGCTCCGATCAGAGCGGAGCCACCCGATTCCCGGGCAGGGTCTGGATACGGCCTTCCAGCTCCAGTTCGAGCAGGGCCGCGGCAAGTTGCGAGCGCGATAGCTGGCAGCGGCGGCCCAACTCGTCAACCGAGATCGGCGCGCCGGCCATGGATTCAAGCACTTGGGCTGCGATTCCGAGGGGAGGGGGGGCCTCCTCCCCCTCCTCGGCCGGGGGTTCGGGCAGTTCCGCGAGGCGCAGCAGCGGGGCGGCGGTGGGGGTGGCGGGCAGGTGGTCCAGCACGTCGGCCGCGCTCTCCACCAAGCGCGCACCGCGCTTGATCAGGTCGTTCGCGCCGCGCGCGCGGGGGTCGAGCGGGTGGCCGGGCACGGCATAGAGCTCGCGCCCGGCCTCGGCCGCCAGCCGCGCGGTGATCAGGGTGCCCGACTGCAGTGCCGCCTCGACCACGACCACGCCGAGCGAGAGCCCGGCGACGATGCGGTTGCGGCGCGGGAAGTGCCGGGCGAGCGGTGCCGCGCCGAGCGGCGCCTCGGAGAGCACGAGCCCGCCCTCGCTCGCGATGCGCGCCTGCAGCCGCGCGTTCTCGGCGGGGTAGGGCCGGTCGAGCCCACCGGCGACGGCCGCGATGGTCCGGCCCGAGCGCAGCGCCCCCTCATGCGCCGCCGCGTCGATGCCGCGGGCGAGGCCCGAGACCACCGCCACGCCGCGCGCGGCCAGGGCATCGGCCAGATCCTCGGCAAAGCGCCGGCCGAGGGCGGAGGCGTTGCGCGCCCCCACCAGCGCCACGGCCGGGGCATCGAGCGCCGCGAGATCCCCCTCGGCGGCGAGCAGCAGCGGCGCGTCCTCGATGAGGGCGAGCAGGGGCGGGTAGGGGGGGTGCCCGAGAAAGAGAAGATGTGCGCCGCGCCGGGCCAGCGCCTCCATCTCGCGCCGGGCGGCGTCGCGCGGGAAGGCGCGCGGGCCGAGCGCCGCGACCGCCGCCTCGGGGCCGCCATGCAGGGCCAGCAGCCGGCGGTGCAGGGCGGGGCCCACGCCCTCGGTGCGGGCGAGGCGGAACAAGGCTTCCGCGTTCATCCCCCCGGACGGTGCCGGGGCCGCCTCGTTCATTTCCGCTCCCCGATGCGAGGCTCCGTCCCGGTCAGCAGGCGGCGGATGTTGCCCTCGTGCCGCCAGGCGACATAGGCGGCGATGACGAGCACCGCGAGCGCGGCCTCGAGCGGCAGAACCAGCAGCGCCACGCCTGCCGCCACCGCCATGGCCGAAAGCGCGCCGACCGAGGAGATGCGCGCGGCCCCCGCCCCTGCGAGCCAGCCCGCCGCCGCGGCCACGAAGACGCCCCAGCCGAGCCCGAGCAGCACGCCCAGCGCCGTGGCGACGCCCTTGCCGCCCTTGCCGCCCAGCCAGGGCGGGTGGCAGTGGCCCAGCACCGCCGCCACCGCCGCGATGGGGGCCACCGCCTCGCCCAGCAGCGCTGTGGCGAGCCAGACCGCCAGCACCCCCTTGCCGAAATCGAGCAGCAGGGTCGCCGCGGCGAGGCCCTTCCGCCCGGTGCGCAGCACATTGGTCGCGCCGATGTTGCCCGAGCCGATGGCGCGGATGTCGCCCAGCCCTGCCGCGCGCGTCAGCAGCAGTCCGAAGGGGATGGACCCGAGCAGCCCGGCCAGCAGCGCCGCCGCACCCCCCGCCAGCGCCTCGCCCGTCATCCGAAGACGCGCCTCCCGCCCTTGAAGGTGGCGATCACCCGCCCCTCCAGCGCCCGCCCGTCGAAGGGCGAGTTCTGCGCCTTGCCCGGAAGCTGGCCCGCCTTCACCTGCCAGGCGCGCTCCAGCGCGATGAGGCAGAGATCGGCCGGCGCGCCCACCGCGAGCCTGCCTGCCTCGATGCCGAGCAGCGCCGCGGGGCGGCAGGTGAGCAGCGCCAGCGCCTCGGCGAGCGGCAGCGTCCCATTGTGCACCTGCGCCAGCGTCACGCCGAGCAGCGTGGCGAGCCCCGCCCCCCCCGCCTCGGCCTGGGCGAAGGGCAGGCGCTTGTCGTCCGCGTCGCGCGGCTGATGGTCGGAGGCGATGGCGTCCAGCGTGCCGTCGCTGAGCGCCGCGAGCACGGCGAGGCGGTCCTCCTCCCGCCGCAGCGGGGGCGAGAGCTTGGCGTAGCTGCGGAAATCGCCGATCGCCGTCTCGTTCAGGTCGAAATAGGGCGGCGCGGTGTCGGCGGTGACCCGGAGGCCCTCGGCCTTGGCGGCGCGGATGAGGTCGAGTGCGGCGGCGGTGCTGACATGGGCGAAATGCACATGCCCGCCCGTGAGGCGGGCCAGCGCGATGTCGCGCGCCACCATGATAGCCTCGGCCGCGGCGGGGATCCCGGGCAGCCCCATGCGCGTGGCGAGTTCGCCCTCGGTCGCCGCGCCGCCCTGGGCGAGGCTCGGCTCCTCCGGGTGCTGCACCACCATCGCGCCGAAGCCCCGCGCATAGGAAAGTGCGAGCCGCATGAGCCGGGCGCTGGCGATGGCGCGCCGGCCGTCGGTGAAGGCGATGGCTCCCGCCTCGCGCAGCAGCCCGTATTCCGAGAGCTCCTGCCCCGCGCAGCCCTTGGTGGCCGCGGCATAGGGCAGCAGGCTCAGGCTGCCCGCAGCGGCGCCGCGGCGGATCACGAACTCGACCAGCGCGGGATCGTCCAGCGCGGGCTCCGTGTCGGGCAGCACGCAGAGGGTGGTGATGCCGCCCGCGGCCGCGGCTTCGGCCGCCGAGGCGATGGTCTCGCGGTGCTCCGCCCCCGGTTCGCCCAGCGCCGCGCGCATGTCCACGAGGCCGGGACAGAGCAGTGCCCCGCCCGCGTCCAGCCGCTCGGCCTCATCGGCCGGCGCGCCGGTGAGCGAGGCGATGCGCCCGTTCTCGACCAGCAGGGCCCCCGGCGCATCGAGGCCCGAGGCGGGGTCGAGCAGGCGGGCGTTGGTGATGAGCAGCGGCCTCATGCCACCTCCCGCCGCATGTGGACGCGGTCGAAGCCCTTCTCCCGGGCGCGGTGCGTCTCGCGGAAGCCCAGACGGGTGTAGAGCGCGATGTTCGCCTCCATGCGGGCATGGGTGTAGAGCGTGACGGCGGGCAGGCTGCGGCGGCGCGCCTCCTCCAGCGCGAAGGCGACGAGCCGCTGCCCGAGGCCCCGGCCCTGGGCGGCGGGGGCCACCGCCACATTGTCCAGCAGCAGCGCGCCCGGCTGTTCGATCAGAACGCAGAGCGCCTCGCCTCCCTCGTACCACCAGACCTCGCCGGCGGCGATGCGCGCGGCGTAGTCGTCGCCCATCGGGCCGGGCTCGCGGCCGATCACGGGGATCCAGGGCGCATAGGCGGCGCGCACCAGGGCGCGCACGGCGTGGGCCTCCTCCGGGCGGGCGAGGCGCGGCATCGGCGCCCCCCCCTCAGGCATTGCGCCGCAGGTCGCGGGCCAGCACGTCGAGCACGGCCATGCGCACCGCCACCCCCATCTCCACCTGCTCGCCGATGACGCTGCGCTCGGGATCGTCGGCGATGGCGCTGTCGATCTCCACGCCGCGGTTCATCGGGCCGGGGTGCATGACGATGGCGTCGGGCCGCGCATGGCGCAGCTTCGCCGCATCCAGCCCGTAGAAGCGGAAGAACTCCCGCGCCGAGGGCACGAGCCCCGCCGCCATGCGCTCGCGCTGCAGGCGCAGCATCATCACCACATCCGCCCCATCGAGCCCGGCGCGCATGTCGTGGTGCACCTCGACGCCGAGCCGCGCCGCCGCGGCGGGGATGAGGGTGGGCGGGCCGACGATGCGCACCCGCGCCCCCACGGCCGAGAGCAGATGGATGTTGCTGCGCGCCACCCGGCTGTGCAGCACATCGCCGCAGATGGCGACGACCAGGCCCTGCAGCCGCCCCTTGCGGCGGCGGATGGTCAGCGCGTCGAGCAGCGCCTGGGTGGGGTGCTCATGGGTGCCGTCCCCGGCATTGATCACCGCCGCATCCACCTTCTGCGCGAGCAGCGCCGGCGCGCCGGACTGCGCGTGGCGCACCACCAGAAGATCGGTGTTCATGGCGTTCAGCGTGGCGGCGGTGTCGAGCAGCGTTTCGCCTTTGTTCACGCTGCTCGTGCTCACGCTCATGTTCACGATGTCGGCGCCCAGCCGCTTGCCGGCGAGTTCGAAGCTGGTGCGGGTGCGGGTGCT
The DNA here is from genome assembly GCA_046291055.1 of Roseococcus sp. Lineage (GTDB taxonomy): Bacteria > Pseudomonadota > Alphaproteobacteria > Acetobacterales > Acetobacteraceae > Roseococcus. The sequence continues at coordinate 2,545 of JBKBSR010000105.1, read as the reverse complement.
GTCCTCGAAGAAGAGGTTGATCAGAGTGCGGCCCTTGAGGAGGTCCCGTTGCGTCTTTCCCTGCCGGTTCAGCAGCGCGTAGGACTCCGCGAGGTCGAGCAGGGCCGAGATGTGCGGCGGCTCCAGCCCCTCGATCGCGAGGAGGTGGCGCCTAGGCAGGATGGGATGGGAGAAGCCGCTCATCGCCCCCCTTCTAGCCCCGGATCGGCCGGGCGGAAATCATGGGGGCGGCGGTGCGGGATGGGCGTTGGAAGGCCCTGCGCCGCGTGTTACCTCGCAATCCCCGGGCGGCGCGCGGCGCGCCGCCGGGCAGGCGCCAAGATGACGCAGCATGTCTGAGACCGCCGGCCGCCCCGCGCGCAAGGACCCCCTGGCCCGCGCGTTGGAGTCGGTGCGGGCGCAATTCGCGGCGGTCTTCGCCTTCTCGGGCGTGGTGAACGCGCTGCAGCTCACCGTGCCGCTCTACATGCTTCAGCTCTTCGACCGGGTGCTGGCCGCGCGCAACACGGACACGCTGATCCACCTCACCGTCATCACTGTCTTCGGCCTGCTGGTCATGGCCGTGCTGGAGGCGACGCGCAGCATCGTCATGCAGCGCCTCGCCGCCTGGGTGGAGTGGCGCGCCGCCCCGGCCGTCTTCGACCGCGCGCTGGAGGCGCAGCTCCGTGGCCAGCCCGCGGGCATGGAGGCGCTGCGCGACCTGCAGACGCTGCGCGGCTTCCTCGCCTCGCCCGCCTCGCTGGTGCTGAACGACATTCCCTGGGCCCCGGTCTATTTCGCGGTGATCTTCCTGATCCACCCGCTGCTGGGCTGGGTGGCGCTGGGGGGCGCGCTGGCCCTGTTCGGGCTGACCGTGCTCTCCGAGGCGCTGACGGCGCGGCTGCTGCGCGAGGCCGCGCCCACCGTGACGGCGGCGCAGCGCAGCGCCGAGGCGATGGCGCGCAACGCGCTGGCCATCGACGCGCTGGGCATGGGACGGGCGGTGCGCGAGCGCTGGCAGCGGCGGCTGGCGGAGGCGCAGCCCAGCCTCCTGAAGGCGGGCGACCGCTCCGCAATCATCCTGGCCGCGACCAAGTTCGCCCGCTTCGCTGTGCAGGTGGCGGTGCTCGGCCTCGGCGCCTGGCTGGTGCTGCGCCAGGAGGCGACGCCCGGGGCCTCCATCGCCGCCTCCATCATCATGGCCCGGGCGCTGGCCCCCGTGGAGCAGCTCATCGGCGGCTGGCGGCAACTCGTGCTGGCGCGCCAGGCGCGCGGGCGGCTGCGGGCCTTCCTCGCGCGCCCGCCGCTGCGCCCCACCGCCACCGCCCCGCCCCTCACGGACGGCCGGCTGACGGCGGAGCGCGTGGTGTTCGGCTTCGCCGGGCAGGGCACGCCGCTGATCAAGGGGGTAAGCCTCGCTCTCGCCCCCGGCGAGGGGCTGGCGCTCGTCGGGCCCTCGGCCGCCGGCAAATCCACGCTCCTGCGGCTGCTCGCCGGCAGCCTGCCGCCGCAGCAGGGCACGGTGCGCCTCGACGGGGCGGACGTGTTCCTCTGGCCGCGCGAGGATTTCGGCCGCCATGTCGGCTATCTGCCGCAGGAGGTGGAGCTGTTCTCGGGCACGGTGCTCGAGAACATCGCCCGGCTCGGCCCGCCCGACCCGGAGGCCGCCTTCGCCGCCGCCCGCCGCGCCGGCTGCCATGATATGATCCTGCGCCTGCCCCAGGGCTACGACACCGAGATCGGCGAGGGCGGGCAGCACCTCTCGGGCGGGCAGCGGCAGATGATCGGGCTCGCCCGCGCCCTCTACGGCGGGCCGAAACTGCTGCTGCTCGACGAGCCCAACTCCAACCTCGACGGCGAGACCGAGGCGCGGCTGACCGAGGCGCTGGTCGCGCTCAAGGCGGGGGGGACGAGCTTCGTCGTCGTCTCGCACCGCCCGGCGCTGCTCAAGGCGGTGGACAAGGTGATGGTGCTGCGCGAGGGCGCGGTGGAGGCCTTCGGCCCGCGCGACGAGGTGCTGGCGCGGCTGATGGGCGGGCCGCGCCCGGGCATACCGCTGCCGCCCGGGGTGGCCGCCCTGCGCCCGCCGCCCGGCGCGCCGCCCGCCGCACCCCCGCCGGCAGCGACCGGAGGCGGCGCATGAGCGCCAGCGCCGCCGCCCCCTTCGACGCCGAACGCCCGCCCACCCGGCGGGTGCTGGGCTTCGGCCTGTTCGTCTGCCTCGGGCTGTTCGGCGGCTTCATGGCCTGGGCCACCCTCGCGCCGCTGGCCGAGGCCACCCTCGCGCCCGGCCAGATCCGCGTCGAGGGCACGCGCCGCACGCTGCAGCACCTGGAGGGGGGCGTGGTGCGCGAAATCCTGGTGCGCGACGGCGACCGGGTGCAGGCCGGGCAGCCGGTGATGCGCCTCGACACCATCCAGGCCGAGAGCACGCGCGAGGCGCTGCGCGCGACCCGCGCCGCCCTGGCCGCCCAGGCCGCCCGCCTCGCCGCCGAGGCCGAGGATGCCCCCGCCATCCTCTTCCCCAACTAACTACGCGCCAGCGAAAATCCGCACGCGCGCGAGG
>JBKBSR010000104.1:0-9494 GCA_046291055.1 Roseococcus sp. | reverse complement strand
CGCGCGGCGCCGTGGCGCAGCCGGCGCGCTGAGCGCCTCAAGCCCGCCCGAGCCGGCGGCAATGATGAGCGGATTGCCTTCCGGATAGGCAGAACGCATCCCGATCCGGCGTTTCGCCTCCGTGCGCGGCATGGACCAGCGCGGCTGGCAGGGGCATCTCCCGGCGCGAGCAGAGGGAGATCTTCCATGGCCCGCCTCTTCGGACGCGACAGCACCCCCGACGCCTGCGCCTGCGGCCTGGCCCATGGGCCCGGCTTCCAATGCACGGAAGCCCCGGCGGACGGCACGGGCGCGCTCGGCCAGGCGGTGAACGAGGCGGCGCTGCGCGCGGCCTTCCCCAACCCTGCCACGCGCCGCACCCTGCTGAACGCCTTCGGGGCGGGCACGCTGCTCGCGGCGCTGGAGAGCGTGCTGCCGCTCGGCAATGTCCGCGAGGCGCTGGCCCAGCCCGCCGGCGCGCCCGAGAAGCGCGACCTCAAGATCGGCTTCATCCCCATCACCTGCGCCACGCCCATCATCATGGCGGACCCGATGGGCTTCTACCGCCGGCATGGGCTGAACGTGGAGGTGATCCGCACCGCCGGCTGGGCGGTGATCCGCGACCGTTCCATCGCGCGCGAGTATGACGCGGCGCACATGCTGGCGCCCATGCCGGTGGCGATGTCGCTCGGCATCGGCGTGGCCCAGCCCATCCCCTTCGCGGTGGCGGCCATCGAGAACATCAACGGCCAGGCCATCACCCTCGCCAACAAGCACCGCGAGCGGCGCAACCCGCGCGACTGGCGCGGCTTCCGCTTCGCCGTGCCCTTCGACTTCTCGATCCACAACTACCTGCTGCGCGCCCTGGTGGCCGAACACGGGCTCGACCCCGACCGCGACATCCAGATCCGCGCCGTGCCGCCGCCCGAGATGGTGGCCAACCTGCGCGCGGACAACATCGACGGCTTCCTGGGCCCCGACCCCTTCAACCAGCGCGCCGTCTTCGACGGGGTGGGCTTCATCCATGTGCTGACGCGCGAGCTCTGGGACGGCCACCCCTGCTGCGCCTTCGCCGTGCCGCGCAGCATGGTGACGGACACGCCCAACACCTACGCCGCGCTGCTGCGCGCCATCGTCGAGGCCACCTCCTACTCCGACAACCTCGCCAACCGGCGCGAGGTGGCCAACGCCATCCACGGGCCGAACTACCTCAACCAGCCGCTGACGGTGGTGGAGCAGGTGCTGACCGGCACCTTCGCCAACGGCCTGGGCCAGGTGGTGCGCCAGCCCAACCGCATCGGCTTCGACCCCTTCCCCTGGCATTCCATGGCGATCTGGATCCTCACCCAGATGCGCCGCTGGAACCAGCTCCAGCGCGACGTGGACTGGGCGGCGGTGGCCGAGCAGACCTTCCTCGCCCTCGACGCCGGCCGCGCCATGCGCGAGCTCGGCCTGCCGGTCCCCGAGAGCCCGCTGCGCACCGAGACCATCCTCGGCCGCAGCTTCGACCCCCGCCAGCCCGAGGCCTACATGGCGGGCTTCGCCATCCGCCGGAACTGAGGCGATGACGGCGGGCGTCCCGTTCTGGCGCGCCGCGGCGCTCTCCCTCGCGCTGCTGGCCGTTCTGCTGCTGGGCTGGGAGATGGCGGTGAAGGGGCCGGCCGCCTCCGGCCCCGCCGTAGACCCCGAGCTGGCGGCGCTGCTCTCGCCCGCCGCCGCCGCGGGCGGGCAGAGCGCCATGCCCGCGCCCTCGGAGATCGGCGCGCGCCTCCTCTACCTGCTCTCCGACCCCTTCCACCAGCGCGGCACCAACGACCAGGGCATCGGCATCCAGATCGCCTGGTCGCTCTGGCGCGTCGCGGCGGGTTTCACGCTGGCGGCGCTGGTCGCCATCCCGCTGGGCTTCCTCATCGGGATGAGCCCGCTGCTGAACGCGGCGCTGAACCCCTTCATCCAGGTGCTGCGCCCCGTCTCGCCGCTCGCCTGGATGCCGCTCGCGCTCTACACGATCAAGGACAGCTCGGTGTCCTCGATCTTCGTCATCTTCATCTGCTCGGTCTGGCCCATGCTGCTCAACACCGCCTTCGGCGTGGCCAGCGTGCGCCGGGAGTGGCTCAACGTCGCGCGCACGCTGGAGGCCGGGCGGCTCAAGACCGCGCTGCGCGTGATCCTGCCCGCCGCGGCGCCCACCATCCTGACGGGCATGCGCATCTCCATCGGCATCGCCTGGCTGGTGATCGTGGCGGCGGAGATGCTCGTGGGCGGCACGGGCATCGGCTACTGGGTGTGGAACCAGTGGAACAACCTCTCCATCGCCGACATCGTGATCGCCATCCTGATGATCGGCCTCGTGGGCCTCGCGCTCGACCGGCTGCTCGGCCTCGTCGCGCGCTGGGTGGCGTGGCAGGAATGAACGCGATGACGCCTCCGCCGCCCGCCGCGGCGCGCTACGTCTCCATCGAGGGGATCGCGCGGCGCTTCCCGGGCCTGACCGTGTTCGAGGATGTGTGGTTCCACATCGAGCGCGGCGAGTTCGTCTGCCTCGTCGGCCATTCGGGCTGCGGCAAGACGACGATCCTCAACATCCTCGCAGGGCTCGACCAGCCCAGCGCGGGCGCGGTGGTGGTGGACGGGCGCGAGATCACCGGCCCCTCGCTCGACCGCGCTGTGATCTTCCAGGGCCATGCGCTGATGCCCTGGCTCTCGGCGCTGGAGAATGTGGCCTTCGCCGTCTCCTGCCGCCATCCCGACTGGGACAGGGGCCGCGTGCGCGAGGCGGCGCGCGCCGCCCTCGCCCGCGTGAGCCTCGCCCAGGCGGCCGAGCGCAAGCCCGCGCAGCTCTCGGGCGGCATGAAGCAGCGCGTGGGCATCGCGCGCGCGCTGGCGGTGAACCCGAAGCTGCTGCTGATGGACGAGCCCTTCAGCGCGCTGGACGCGCTGACGCGCGGCGCCCTGCAGGAGGAGGTGAGCCGCCTCGTCACCGAGGCGGGGCAGACCGCCTTCATGATCACCCACGACGTGGACGAGGCCATCCTGCTCGCCGACCGCATCCTGCTGATGACCAACGGCCCCGAGGCGCGGGTGGCGGAGATCGTCCACAACACGCTGCCCCGCCCGCGCGAGCGCGCGAACCTGCACCACATGCCCGGCTACCACGCGCTGCGCGACCACATCCTGGATTTCCTGATCACGCGCAGCCGCACGCTCGCGGGCCGGCCGCCCGAGGGCTGGGACGCGCGGCGACCGCCCGTGGTGGCCCCCGCCGCCGCCTGAGACTTCCCACCACCGCCGACACGCACAGGAGTGACCGCGATGACGCGCGCCGACCTCACCGAGAAGATCCTCGACATCAAGCGCGAGAAGGGCTGGAGCTGGAAATACATCTGCGAGGAGATCGGCGGCGTGGCGCCGACGCTGATCGTGGGCGCGCTGCTCGGCCAGATGAAGCTGGTGAAGCCGCTGGCCGCCAAGGCCGCCAGGCTGTTCGGCCTGAGCGAGGCGGAGGAGCGCATGCTGAACGAGGTGCCCCATCGCGGCACGCCCATGCCCCCCACCGACCCGCTGATCTACCGCTTCTACGAGATGGTGATGGTCAACGGCCCCGCCTGGAAGGCGCTGATCGAGGAGGAGTTCGGCGACGGCATCATGTCCGCCATCGACTTCGACTTCGAGTTCGAGCGCATGGCGCACGAAAAGGGCGACCGCGTGAAGATCACCATGACGGGCAAGTTCCTGCCCTACAAGTATTACGGCAACGAGCAGGGCATCCCCGCCTACGGCTACAAGGAGGAGTGATAGGCGCCCGCGCGGCCTTGCGCCGCGCCCCTGGCCGGGCCATCCAGTCGCCGCGGCGCGGGCTGCGCGCTGCGGCGTTCTCGTCTGCGGGGGTGGGGCGGATGGCGGGTGAACTCAAGGTCGGCATCGCGGGGCTCGGCGCCATCGGGCTGCCTCTGGCCAGGGCGCTGGACCGGGGCGTGGAGGGGCTGTCCCTCGCCGCCGTCAGCGTGCGCGACGAGGCGAAGGCCCAGGCCAATCTCGTCGGCTTCCGCCACCCGCCCAGGCTCGTGCCGCTCGCCGCGCTGGCCGAGGAGGCCGACATCGTGGTGGAGGCCGCCCCCGCCGCGGTGTTCGAGGAGGTGGCGCGCGCCGCCATCGCGCGCGGGCGCATCTTCGTCCCCTCCAGCGTCGGCGCGCTGCTGCCGCGCATGCATCTTGTGGAGGAGGCAAAGCGCACCGGCGCGCGCATCGTGGTGCCCACCGGCGCGCTGCTCGGCCTCGACGCCGTGCGCGCGGCGGCCGAAGGCGAGGTGGAGAGCGTGACCATCCAGACGCGCAAGCCGCCGCGCGGCCTCGCCGGCGCCCCCTATCTGGAGCGGCACGGGATAGACGTCTCCGCCATTGCCGAGCCCACCTGCGTCTTCCGCGGCAACGCCTATGACGCGGCGCAGGGCTTCCCGGCCAATGTGAACGTCGCGGCGGCGCTGGCGCTGGCCGGCATCGGGCCCGAGCGCACCATGGTCGAGATCTGGGCCGATCCCGCACAGACGCGCAACAAGCACACCATTCTGGTCGAGGCCGCGGCCGCCCGCCTCTCCATGACCATCGAGAACGTGCCGAGCGAGGAGAACCCGCGCACCGGCCGGATCACGCCGCTCTCCCTCCTCGCCTGCCTGCGCGGGCTGACGAGCACGCTCAAGGTCGGCAGCTAGAGCCCGAGCGACCCCTCGGCCGCGCCGCGCGCGGCGCGGTGACGCCGCGTGCGTGACGATGCGCAGCCCCTCCAGGCTGGGCAGGCCCGGCCGCGCGGCGAAGCTGCCGCCCGATCCGCCGCGCCCGCCCTCACGCAACGCCGGCCACGGCGCGCGCCATCAGGTCGCGCACCGGCTCGAGGCGGCGGTAGAACTGGTGGCTCTGGTCGATGCTCGGGTTGGGGGCGTCGTCGGCGAAGCCCGCGCAGTCGAGGAAGCGGAAACGCGCGGGGTCGTAGCGGCCCGGCACCTCCTTGTCGCCCGGCCCGCTGCTGCCCAGCCGCTTCATCCCGTTCACCTTGCGGCTGAGCGCGAGGATCGTGTCCTGCTCCGAGTGCAGCACATCCACCCTGGCCGAGAGCTTGCCGAGCAGGGCGAGCCATCGGGGGCCGGACTTGTCCTTCTCCGCCCAGTCGCAATCGGCCGAGGCGCTGATCGCCACGTCGAAGATGGGCGCGGAGGGGAAGGCGAGGCTCTCCCACCGCTCCAGCGCGCGCTGCAGGACGAGGTTGCCCATGCTGTGCGCCAGCAGCGCCACCCGCCCGCCGCGACCGCGCAGCTTCTGCGCCAGCGGGCGCAGCCGGTCGAGGAAGCTCACCACATCGGCGGCCGAGGCCTCGGCCTGGCGCTTGTCATCCAGATAGGCCCCGGCGAAGGGCGAGGCGACCACCCCGGCCGCCAGCAGCACCAGCGAGACGGGCGCGACCAGCAGCCCCGGCAGCACCGCCTTGCCGTCCACCACCACCCCGCCCGAGGGCCAGGAGACGGCGATCACCGTGCAGTCCGCCCCGGGCAGGCGGGAGGCGGCCAGCCAGTCGCGGTTGAAGGCGGCGCGGCGCAGGGCATCGCTGAAGCTGTTGGCGAAGCCGTGCAGGAAGACGAGCAGGTTGCCGCTGCGGCCCAGGGCGGCGGCGAGGCGGTCGGAGAAATCATCGGGCGAGACGCCGCCCAGCGAGAGCAGCGCCCCCGTCTCGCGCCGCGCGAGATCGGCCGGCCCCACCTCGGCCATCCCGGTGGTGAGCTTGCCCGGCTGCCCGGCAGCGCCCTGCTCGCCGGCATAGTCGGCGGGATTGTCGCCCGGGCCGATCAGCCGGCGGTTGGTGGCGAAGAAGACCGTGGTGCGCATGCCGCCATGCTGCCATGGCGGGGCGGGGCGCGTCAGCGCAGAAACAGCGCGCCCATGATCCCGCCCGCGCCGAGCACCCACAGCGGCGAGCGGCGGCTGCGCCAGACGAACAGCGCGCTGCCCAGCGTGACGCCGAGCGCGATCCAGGGCAGCGCCGCGCCCTCGGCCGTGCCGGCGGCGAGCAGCACGCCCGAGGCTGCGATCAGCCCCACGGCGATGGGCACCAGCCCGTGCTCCACCACGCGCAGCCCGCGCCGGCCAGCGAGGCGCTGGCGCATCCGCGCGAAGCCGTAGGCGAGCAGCGAGGTCGGCCCGCACATGGCCAGCATGGCCGCGAACATGCCCAGCGCCCCGGCCACATGCCAGCCGATCAGCCCCACCACCATGATGTTGGGCCCCGGCGCGGCCTGCGCCAGCGCGAAGCGCTTGGCGAAGCCGAGCGCATCCATCCAGCCATGCGTCTCCACCACGAGGCGCTGCATCTCGGGCAGCACCGCCACGCCCCCGCCCACGCTGAGCAGCGAGATGCCGAGGAAGCCGAGCACCAGCGCGCCGAGCGGGCCCTCCTCGCTCACCGCCGCATCCCCCACCAGGCGGCGAGCAGCCCGAAGGGCGCAAGCCCCAGCACCACGCCCGGCAGCGGCACGCGCGCCAGCGCCATGCCGAGCGCGCCGAGCCCCACCAGCAGCAGCGGCAGGGTGGGGCGCAGCCTCTGCGCCATCTTCGCCGCGGTGCCCAGCACCATGCCCGCCGCGGCCGCGGCGATGCCGGTCAGCACCGCGCGCACCCAGGGCAGATCCCCATAGGCGTCGTAGAGCGCGGCGATCCCCGTCAGCAGCGCCATGGGCCCGGCGAAGAGCGCGAGGGCGCACACCACCGCCCCCGCCGCGCCATGGAAGCGCACGCCCACGCCGATGGCGCAGTTCAGCGCGTTCGGCCCGGGCAGCACCTGCGCGATGCCCAGCGTCTCGGCGTAGTCCTGCTCGGTGAGCCAGCCCTTCTCCTCGACGAGAAGCTGTCGCGCCCAGGCGTTCACGCCGCCGAAGCCGGTCAGCCCGATGCGCAGATAGGCCATACCCAATGCGCTCAGGGAGGGCGTCACAGCAACAAAAGCCCCAGCGCGCCGCCGCCCGCCAGCACCCAGAGCGGCGAGAGGGAAGTGCGCCAGACGAAGAGGGTGGAGACGCCGATGATCGCCCATGAGAGCCAGCCCGTGCCCGCCGCCCCCGCCATGATCACGCCCGAGGCCGCGATCAGCCCCACCGCCACCGGCACCAGGCCGAACTGCGCGGGCTTGAGCCAGCGCGCGCCGGCGAGCCGCTCGGTCAGCCCCCCGATCACCCAGGCCAGCACCGCCGCCGGCGCCAGCATGCCCAGCGTCGCCACGGCCATGCCCGCCGGCCCCGCGATGTGCCAGCCCATCACCGAGGCGGCGAGGATGTTCGGCCCCGGCGCGGCCTGGGCGAGGGCGAAGAGCTGGCTGAAGGTGGCGTCGTCCATCCAGCCATGCACCTCGACCAGCAGCCGGTGCATCTCGGGCAGCACCGCGTTCGCGCCGCCGATGGCGAGCAGCGAGAGGGTGCCGAAGGCGAGCAGGATCTGCAGCAGCAGGCTCATCGCGGCGCGGCCCGGAAGGCGCGGCGCAGCGAGAGCCAGACGCCGAGCGGGGCGAGGGTGACGACCACGACGGGCAGCGGCAGGCGCAGCACCGCCGCCCCCGCCACGGCCAGCAGCCCCACGGCCAGCAGCTCGGGCGGCGGGCGCAGCTTCTCGCCCATCTTGAGCGCGGTGCCGATCACCATGCCCGCCGCCGCCGCCGCCACCCCCTGCATGAAGGGCGCGACACCCGGCGTGGTGCCGTAGCGCTCGTAGAAGAGCGAGAGCGCGATCAGGATGGCCAGCGGCCCGGCATAGAGCCCCGCAGTGGCCAGCAGCGCGCCCGAAAGCCCGTGGAAGCGCCGGCCGATCATCACCGCCGCATTGCCCACATTGGGCCCGGGCAGGATCTGCCCGAGGCCCAGCACCTCCGCGTAGTCGCGCTCGGAGAGCCAGCGCCGCTCCTCCACGATCACGCGGCGCGCCCAGGCCGCCACGCCCCCGAAGCCGAGCAGGCCGATCTTCGCATAGCCGAGGAAGAGCGCCGCCTTCCCCGGCGTGACGGTCTCACTCACGGGGCAGGAGCTGCTCGACGAGCGTGACCCACCAGGAGGCGCCGATGGGCAGGATCTCGTCGTTGAAGTCGTAGAGCGGGTGGTGCACCGAGGCGTCGTCCGGCCCGCGCTGGCCGCCCAGCATCAGATAGGCGCCGGGCTTCTCGTTCAGCATGTAGGCGAAGTCCTCCGCCCCCATGGTGGGCTTTGGCATGTGGACCACGCGCTGCGCGCCCGCCACCGTCTCGGCCGCGCGGCGGGCGAGCTGCGTGCTCTCGGCCTCGTTCACCGTGGCGGGATAGGCGCGGTCGAAGGTCGCCGTGGCGCTGGCGCCGAAGCTCGCGGCGATGCCGGTGACGATCTCCCTGAAGCGGCGCTCCAGCGTGTCGCCCACCTCGGGGAGGAACCAGCGCGCCGTGCCCAGCATGCGCACGCTCTCGGGGATGACGTTGTAGGTGTCCCCGCCCTGGATCATGCCGATGGTGATGACGCCCGCATCCGCCGCGTCGAGGTTGCGCGCGACGATGGTCTGCAGCGCCTGGACGATGGCGGCCGCGATCACGATCGGGTCGGTGCCCTGATAGGGCAGGGCGCCATGCGCGCCCTTGCCGGTGATGGTGACCTCGAGATTTGCCACTGCGGCCATCACCGGCCCCTCGCGCCAGAGGAAGGTGCCGGCGGGCATGCCGGGCCAGTTGTGCAGGCCGAAGATGCGCTCCATCGGGAAGCGCTCGAACAGGCCCTCGCGGACCATCACGCCGCCGCCGGCCAGGTTCTCCTCGGCCGGCTGGAACACCACGTACACGGTGCCGTCGAATCCGCGCGTCTCGCAGAGGTATTTCGCCGCGCCGAGCAGCATGGCGGTGTGCCCGTCATGGCCGCAGGCGTGCATCTTCCCGGGGATGGTGGAGGCGTGGGGCAGGCCGGTCTGTTCCTGGATGGGCAGCGCGTCCATGTCGGCGCGCAGGCCGATGGCGCGGCCGGTGCGGCCGCGCGCGCCGTGGATCACGCCCACCACCCCGGTCTGCGCGAGGCCCGTCACCACCTCGTCGCAGCCGAACTCCCTGAGCTTCTGCGCCACGATGGCGCTGGTGCGGACCTCCTCGAAGCCCAGCTCGGGGTGGGCGTGGAAGTCGCGCCGCCAGGCGGTCATCTCGGGGTGGAACTCGGCGATGCGGTTGATCACGGGCATGGGATACTCCTGTCGCGCGGCAGGCTAGAGCGGTTTCCGGATGCCTGGAAACCGCTCTTGCCGCGTCGTTCCGAGCGGGATTCACGCGCAGGGCGGATTCCAGCCATGTGCGATCCGCTCCGGCGCGCGCGGGCGGTCAGCGGAATGTCAGGGCGAGCCCCTCCTCGAGCGGGCGCGGGGCGAAGCCGAGCGCCGCGCGGGCGGGGGCGATGTCGAAGGCCTTGTCCTCGGTCAGCCGGCGGATTTCCGCGGCCTCGATGCGCGGCAGGAAGGGCAGGGCGCGGGTGAGGGGGGCGAAC